>JBELFC010000012.1:0-40488 GCA_042093175.1 Tenacibaculum sp.
CGACGCTCTTCCGATCTAAGAGCTAGAGAAAATTTCAGCTAATCTAAAATTAATTGGTTACTTCAATCATAACTATGACTTAAAAAATACAAATAGTGATTTTAAATATTGCTTCAACCTAAGGAACAAAACAAGAATAGTTATTCTTCATTACAAAGACAAACAAATTAAACTAGAAACAAAAGAGTTAAAACAGTTTTTAGAAAATGAAACTAAAAAACTTGACAATCTTGGAAATTCATTTTCATCTATTCAGCTTAACAACGTGCAATTGAAGAAAGACACTTTATATGCTAATGTAAAAACTACCTTTCTAAAAAAACGTCTTATTGATAAAGTTGTCATTAAAGGATACTATAATTTCCCAAAATCATTTATAAGCAATTATCTTTCCATTAAAAAGACATCCCCTATAAGTAAAAGAAAACTATCTGAAATAGACAAACGAATTAAATCATTGCAATTTATTAAGCCTGTAAAGAAACCAGAACTCTTATTCAGTAAAGACTCTACAATTCTGTATTTATACATAAAAAAAGAAAGTATAAGTAATTTTGATGGAATAATAAACTTCACTTCAGAAGAAGACAAAAAGGGACTCAAACTAAACGGACACCTTAACCTACTACTTAATAACACATTAAACTCAGGAGAAACATTTAAAATTTCATGGAAATCTTTTAACAAACAAAACGAATCATTAGAACTATTTACAGAACTCCCATATATATTTAATACTCCACTAACTTCTAGTTTTTCTTTTAAAATACACAAACAAGATTCTACCTTTTTAAATTCTAAATTCAATTCAAAAATAACATATACCATAAATCATAAATCAACTTTAGCCATTTTATACAATTCAACCAACTCAACCAACACCTTACAAACACAAAACAAATTAGATATAAACGACTATTCAAATTATTTTTTTGGCTTATCATTCAAATACGAAACTAAAGACAATCAACAACTATTTTCAAATAAAAAATTTTCTTTCAAAATATCTCCTTTATTTGGAAATAGAACTACGGATAGACAATCACAGAAACAAGTGAAACTCAAATCCGAAATTGAAAATAACTTCTTCATAAACAGCCGAAACTCTATATACATTAAAAATGAAATTGGTTATTTAAACTCTAAAAACTATTTAACCAATGAACTTTTTAGAATTGGAGGCCCAACAAGTGTTAGAGGATTCAATGAACAGAGTTTTTTTACAAAACAATACACATTTATAAACACTGAGTATCGGTATATTTCATCTAAAAACTCTCAACTTTACACATTACTTGATTACGCTTACTTAAAGAACATAAACAACAATAACAACTACTTAACTAGCTTAGGGATAGGCTACAAACAATTATTTAAAAATACTTTAATAAACATAGAATATTCTTTAGGAAAATCGAATAATGACAGCTTCAACTTCAACAATTCTTTTCTTTCTTTAAAATTATCTAATTATTTTTAACAATCTCTAAAAAAAAGCTCACAAACCCCCAATAGCGTTAATAAATTTCACAATTCGTTAACTTAATTAATAATTAGTTAACAATTTAGTTGTTTTTTTAAGTTTTATTTAAGACTTTTGACGCAATTAATTCAAACAATTACGCAATGAAAACAAAGTTTAATGGAATTTTAACGCTACTATTAGCGTTGGTTGTGCAAATTTCTTTTGCACAAGAAAAAACAATTTCAGGTACTGTTTCCGATGAATCTGGACCTTTACCTGGAGTGTCTGTACTTAAAAAGGGATCTACCCAAGGTACAGAAACTGATTTTAATGGTGCATACTCAATCAAAGCTAAAGAAGGGGATATTCTTGTTTATAGTTTTGTAGGTATGAAAACTACTGAAAAAATTGTAGGTGCTTCAAGTACTATTAACGTAACACTAGAAAATGATAATGTGTTAAATGAAGTAGTAGTTACAGCATTAGGTATTAAAAGAGAGGCAAAAAGTTTAGGTTTTGCTCAACAAACTGTAAAAGGTGAACAACTTACTCAAACTAGAGAAGTAGATATTAACAACTCTATTGCTGGTAAAGTTGCTGGTGTACAAATGTTAGGTGCTCCAAGTTCTGGATTTGGAAACGCTTTAATTCGTTTAAGAGGTGAGAGTGATTTACTTTATGTTGTTGATGGTGTAAAAATCGATAACTCTGGAGATATTAATGTTGATGATGTTGAAAGTCTTAACGTTCTTAAAGGTAGTGGTGCTACTGCATTATATGGTCCTATTGGTAAAAATGGGGTTGTTGTAATAACAACTAAAAGAGCTAAAAACGGAAAAACATCTTTTGTTATTGATCAAGCTTTACAAGTTTCAAATGTATACATCTTACCAGAATATCAAAATGAATATGGTGGTGGATACTCTCAAACTTTTTCTACTTTAAACGGTCAAAACATCCCTAACTATGCAGCTGATGAATCTTGGGGTCCTAAATTAGACGGAAGATTAGTTAGACATTGGGATAGTTGGATACCTGGTTCTTCTGAATTTGGTAACTTAAGACCATGGTCTGCTAACCCAGATAACGTAAGAAACTTCTTTAACACTGGTATTACAAACAATACTACTTTATCTTTCTCTAAAGGAGGAGATGGTTATAGTGTTAAAACTATATTAAGAAATGTTGACATTGAAGGTGTTTTACCAAACTCTAAAAGAAATTTAAAGCAAGTTAGTGCTAGTGCTAGTTTTGATGTATCTGATAAACTTGAAGTTTACACAAACATCAACTACCAATACAGAACTACTTTAAATGACCCTACTGGTGGTTATGGAAGTGTAGCTTCTAACTTCAACCAATGGTTCCAAAGACAATTGGATATGAATAGATTAAGAGATTCATATTTCCAAGGAGGTAAGTTTTACACATGGAATATTAGAAGTACTTCTAATGTAAATCCATTATATTGGGATTCTCCATATTTTGAAACTGATCAAAATATTAAGAACCAAACTAAAAATGCTGTTTATGGTAATGTAGGTATGAACTACAAAATTACTGACAACATTACTTTAAATACTGAGATCAGAAGAACAGTAAATACTTACAAGTCTGATTCTAGAGTTGCTTTTGGAGGATTAAACCAAACATCTTTTACTGAAAGAGATCGTACAATTAGTTCTACTGAATTTTTTGCAATGGCAACTTATAACAAAGATCTTACAGATAATTTAGATTTAACAGCTTCTGTTGGTACTGAATTAAGACAATGGCAAGATAGATACATTGATGGTGCTACTAGTGGTGGATTAACAATACCTGGTGTATATACTGTAGCATCTTCTAAAGATAGACCAACTTACACAAACAGAGAGTGGAATAGCAAAAACAGAGGTTTATTCGCAACTGCTTCTCTTGGATATAATGATATGTTATTCTTAGATGGTACAGTAAGATCTGACTGGAATTCAACTGCAAACCCTAATGATAATAGAGTATTAACTTATGGAGGTTCTTTAAGTTTCTTATTTAACAAAGTAATTAACTTAGAAGAGTTAAGCTTTGGTAAATTACGTGTTGGTTATGCTGAAGCTCCAAGTTTCCCTAACATCAATGCTACTAAAAACGTATTCCAAACTGGAAATTCTTTAAATGGTGTTGTACCATTTTTCCCTTCAGCTACACAAGCTAACGCTGGTATTCAAGGAGGTATAAGACAAGAGTTTGAAATTGGTACTGAATTAAAATTCTTTAGAAACAGATTAGGTTTAGACATTACATATTTTGATAGAAAAGATATTAACTTACCTATTGACATTCCTTTATCAGGAGCTACTGGATTTAATGCATCTACAGTAAACTCTGGAAAATTTTCTTCTAATGGTATAGAGGTTGCTATAAATGGTACTCCTATTAAAAACGAAAACTTTACTTGGGATGTTGGATTAAACTTTGCAACATTAAAAAGACAAGTTGATGAATTATATGTTAACCCAACAACTGGTGAAGCAATTACAACTGACGTAATTGATACTTCTTGGAGAGGTTTAACTATAGAAGCTAGAGTAGGTCAAGAATATGGTGCTATTTATGGAAGAAAAATCAGAAGAGATGCTAACGGAAAGATGCTATTAAGTAGTACTGGTAGTATTCAATTTGATCAAAACCAATACTTAGGTAACTTATTACCTGATTTTACTGGAGGTTTAACAAACTCATTTAACTATAAAGGAATTAACTTATCTTTTAGTCTTGATTTCCAAAAAGGTGGAAAATATTTCTCAGTTACTCAAATGTTTAACAACTATGCTGGTTTAGGTATCGCTACAGTTGGAGACAATGCTAAAGGTAACCCAGTAAGAGACCCATTAGTTGATGCTAGCGGTGCTGTTGCATCAGGAACTTCATTAAATGCTAACAACGTATCTAATACAACTGGTGGTGTTTTAGTAGAAGGTGTTGATGTTACTTCAGGAAGTGCAGCTTCTTACTATGTAGATAGCCAAACTTATTGGAAAAGACTTTTTGCTTTACATGAAAGATGGATCTATGATGCTTCTTACGTTAAGTTAAGACAATTATCTTTAGGATATACTTTCCCAAAGAAAATATTTGAAAACACTCCTATAGAAACTATAACAGTTAATGCTTACGCTAACAACTTATGGTTAATTTATTCTAGTGTTGATGGTGTTGATCCTTCTGAAATTGAAAATGTAAACAATGCAGGTTTAAGATGGGAAGAAGGTGGACAGTTACCAAGTAGTAGAACATTTGGTATGAATATTAAAGTTAAATTTTAATTAAAAATTTTAAGAAAAAATGAAAAAAAATGTATATAGAGCTTTAGCATTAGCTACCTTTTTGGTAGTTGGCTACAGCTGTGAATCATACGACTTTGGTAATACTGATGACAACTTAAATAATCCTTCTGCGGTTATACCATCATCTTTACTTACTGCAAGTCAAGCAAAATTAGTAGGTGCCTTAAGTTTATCAGGAACTGCTACACCTTCATTATACGTTCAACATTTATCACAGACTCAATATACTGAAGAGTCAAGATATCAAACTATCAACTTTAGTTGGAACATTAATGGTAGTGGTACTGGACAACAAGGAAATGTAGGTATTTATAACAAACCAGTTTTAGCTCTTAAAACAATTATAGATGCTAATACAGCTAATCCTGCTGAAATGGCTGCTTATGGGTCTAACAACAACCAAATAGCTGTAGCAAGAATTTTAAAAGCTTACTACTTCCAATGGATGACTGACAGATGGGGAATGTTACCTTATAGTGAAGCTTTAGGTGGTGTAAATACTCCTAACCCAAAGTATGATACTCAAGAGTTTATTTATAAAGATTTATTTAAAGAAATAGACGAGGCTCTTGCTCAAATTGATGGAGGTGCAGGTCCTTCTGGAGATAGTTTTTTCGGAGGAGACATGGCTAAATGGAAAAAGTTTGCTAATACTTTAAAAATGAACATGGCTATTCGTTTAGCTAAAGTTTATCCTAATGCAGGTGATTATGCAGCTACAATGTTTAATCAAGCTATGGCTGGTGCAATCACATCTACAAGTGAAAACATAATGTTTTCTTGTATCGCAGACGATCAATATGACAACCCTTATCAAGATGATTATGTTGATTCTGGTAGAACTGATGAGTGCTTAAGTGATGTATTAGTTAATAGATTACAAGCTTTAAATGATCCTCGTTTACCTAAATTTGGTGCTCCAGCTGCTTCTTCAGGCAACTTTGTTGGATTACGTTATGGATGGGCAGGAGCAGGAAGTGTTCCTAATGCTGATGTGTCTTTCATGAATGATGATTTAATCAAAAATGGAACTAAATCTTTAGCTATATTCACATTTGCTCAGGTTTCATTTAACAAAGCAGAAGCTGCTAAGTTAAACTGGATCTCTGGAACTGTTCAGTCTTATTATGAAGCTGGTGTTAAAGCTTCTTTAGAACAATGGGGAGTTTCAGCTGCTGATGCAACAACTTATTTAGGTGTTGCTGGTGTTGCTTATAACGCTGCAACTGATATGAATCAAATCGCTGAACAAAAATGGATTTCTTTATTCTACCAACCTTATGAAGCTTGGGCTGAATGGAGAAGATTAGATTTCCCTGTATTAACAGCTGCTGTTGATGCTTTAAATGGAACTAATCAAATTCCTACAAGACATGCATATCCTTCAACTGAGCCTAGTCAAAACAAAACTAGTTATGACGCTGCTGTTGCTGCACAAGGTGCTGATGGTTTATTCACTAAATTATGGTGGGATAAATAAAAACATAAAAATTATATAATTTTTAAGACTACCTTTATTAATTTAAAGGTAGTTTTTTTTATATTTACCTACAACTAAACACTTCATTATGAAAAAGTTAATATTGTTTTTTTACATATCTTTTACTTCATTAATAATAAACTCTCAAGTTGATGGAATGAATTTCAATCCTCAGAAAATTGGTGGAACATTTCAAAATTTAAATTTAAGTTCAAACACCAGTTTTAATGATAATATGAAAGGTTCTATATATTTATTTAAAGCTTGGAATAATTTATCTACGCTAACTTCTTTTTCAAAGAAAAAACTTAAAATTGACAACTTAAATTATGATATAGAAAATGAGCAATTCGTTGCTAAAATTAGTAATGATAGTATATACATTTTCAGTAACCTTAAAAGTGTTAAAACGCAAACAGCTTCATTTGAGAATATTGATGGTACTTTTTATGAAGTTTTAGCTGATGGAAATCTTCAATTATTAAAAAAATACACTGGAAAATATAAAAAAGCAGTTATAAACAAAATGACAAATCAAGTGGTAAAAAAACCACAATACATTAAAATTGAAACTTTGTATGCTAGGCAGAAAAAAGCATTAAAAAAAATAAAATTGAAAAAATCAAGTATTTTAAAATTGCTTTCTATTAAAAAAGAAGAAATTAAAAAATATTCTAAAGCTAATAAATTGTCTTACAAAAAAGAAAGCGATGTAATTAAAATAATACTTTATTATAATAAATTACTAAATGATAATTAAAATAAACTAGCTGCTAAAGAAAAACTATAACCAACAAAAACAGATATGAAGAAAATTATTTTATTTTTTGTAATTATTATTACAAATCAATTACACTCTCAAGGAAAGAGGACTTTTTGGCCAACCAATTCAAGTGAAGCCCCTAAAATGAAAGTTAACTTTAACACTCAAACACTTGGAGGTACTTTTCAACGCAATGACGCTAGAGCCTATAATAAGACAGATCAATTTAAAGGAGTTAAAGGATCATTTTATTTATTTAATTCATGGAAAAACAATTCAACTATTGTATCTAAAACTGGTAAAAAATATCAAATCAATAACATGAATTATGATTTGGATGAAAAAAGTTTTTTATCAAAAATTTCTAAAGACAGTGTTTACATTTATCAGAATGTAAAAAGTATTACTATAGAAAATAAGTTTTTTATAAATATTAATGAACAGTTTTATGAAAAAATAACAGAAGGGAAAATTTGTTTATTAAAGAAATACTCTGGAAAACTAAAGAAACCCATCATTAATAAAATGACAAATCAACAGGTAAAACCTGCAGAATATGTTAAAATAATTAATTACTATAGCTACATTGATAATGAAAAATTAGAAAAAATTAAATTAAAAAAATCTAATATTTCTAAACTAATTGCTAACAAAAAGAATAAAGTAAAAGCATATATCAAGAAAAATAAATTATCATATAAAGAAGAAAAAGATATAATTAAAATCATTAATTTCTATAATTCTTTATTTTAGTTATGCATGGTAACGTTATTTTTATAAAAAAAATTCCATGCCCATAATTCAGCATGAAAAAAACTAGGTGAGGCTAATTTTGTACCTTTTTTTGGTCCTTCAATAGCTTCACCAAAAATATCCCATCTATTTCCTTTATCATCTTTCAACACCATAGGAAAACTAATATCCAATTCTAAATTTTCTCCAATAGGTTCATAAAATGAGGTGAAAACATTTTTACTTTCATCACCTATTATAATAGTTTGTCTTCCATTAACAACCATCTTCTCTAACTTTAACTTACTAAAGCTAGAATAAGTAAAAACTTCTACCGAATTTTCAATTCCTCCATTAACAATACCAAAATATTTAGTCGACTTTGTTTTCTTAACACTATTAATTTTATTTACCTCTCCTTTACTAAGTAAATTATGATAATACACTTGAGCTTGAGGAAAGTATTCTTTAATCGTTTTCCATGTTGTTTCAATTGATAACAAATCTTTTATTTCCATATATTTTTGACTTCCTTTTATACCAGTAAGTAACATTTGCGACCAAAATACATTCTCCTCTTGTGAAGTTAAAACCAAATTATCTTTGAATAAAAAACCAGATGCAAACATGTTTAAACTTTTACCTCCAATAACTTTATTAAAACAAATACCACTTTTTGTTTGTGGGCAATAACTAGCTATATAATCTAAATCATCTATTTTATCATTTACAACTTCAGAATAATTTAAATAAACATAAGGAAATACTTTAATCTTACCCTTATAACTAAATATTATTACAAGATCATCATCAGATACATTTTCAATTTCATCTACTTTTTTAAAACTAGGATTATCAATAAAAGCAAATGGAGCTCCTTCCTTTATATAAGTTTCATCTACAAGCCATTTATCTTCATTGACGTTATTTTCTAATTTTTTATCATTTTCATCTGAACATGAAGAGCTTACAACAAGTATTAAAATCAAGAATAGATACTTCATAACTTTATAAGGTTTACTAAATAGTCTTAAAAGATACCAAATAATTACATGAAACATTAAAAAATGTGACTTTCATAATATTTGCACACTATAAAATAAAATTGCATTTTTGATTTAAAACAAATTAAAAACTACAATGGAAATTATTTCTGGGTTAAAAACCGAAAAAAAAAGTTTTAAATATTTTGGTAACGGAGTAGAATTTGCCATTATATTTTTTAAGAATATACTGTTAACACTATTAACTCTAGGTATATACTACCCTTGGGCAAAAGTTGAAATTTTAAAGTATCATTACCAATCGACAGAATTAGATGAATCTCGTTTCACCTTTCATGGAACTGGAAATGAAGTTTTTAAAGGGTTTATTAAAATATACATTATTTTCATTCTCTTATACGGAGGGTTAATTTATGGTTTACAATCTGGAAATCAAACAACCACTATTGTAACTATCGCTTTATTTTATTTATTTTTTATACTTATTATCCCATTCGCAATACATGGTGCAGCGCGTTATCGAGCATCTAGGAGCTCGTGGAAAAGTATTCATTTTAAATATTTAGGTAATAGAATGGAGTTATTTTGGAAGTTTATTACTGGTATGATTCTAACAATTTTAACTTTTGGTATTTATGGTGCTTGGTTTCAAATTGAAATTAGAAAATATATCCTAAGTCATTTACGATTTGGAAACTTATCTTTTGACTTTAAAGGAAAAGGAGAAACCTTATTTTGGATAAATTTAAAATTTATTTTTTTATTTTATCTTACATTAGGTATTTACTCTTTTTGGTATATTAAAAACCTATGGAGTTTCTATGCTGAAAATACTGAAATAACACAAGACGGTAAAAAAGTAAATTTCAAGTTAAACATTAAACCTGGCGATGTTTTTGAGTTAATGGTAGTAAACTTTTTATTAATTATATTAACATTAGGAGTTGCAACGCCCTGGGTAGCAGTTAGAACATTTAATTTTATTTTTCGCTTTTTAGAGATTGAAGAAGGTCTAAATACTAATGCAATACAACAAACATCTTATGATGATTATGATGATGCATCTGGTGATGATTTATTAGATTTTTTAGATTTAGATTTACTATAAATGCCCTTTAAAGCTAACTATTTCGATGGAAAAACCTCTCAAATACATGTAGCGTATATTTCTCCCTGTTCTATAGCTTGGAAAATTTCTTTCTATGACAAAGAGAACTCTCTTATGCAAATTTCATGGAATACTCAAAACATCAAGAGATCAGAAGTTTACACAAAAGGTTTAATTTCTTTTACCTATGGCAACACTTTTCCTTTTCAAAAAATAGAAAGCTCAGACAATCGTTTTATAGAATACTTAAATAACAGTAATCACAAAAATTTAAATAATAGAGTTAATACTTTTTTACATAAATATAAAAAGAGATCTATAGCAAGCCTGCTTTTAGCTGTTTTTACGATACTATTTACTATATATTTTTATGTTATTCCAACTGTAGCTATAAATTTTGTTTCAAAATTAAATAAAACACAAATAATTGAATTTGGTAATTACACTTTTAATATATTATTAGATGATTTAGATATTGATAAAGAAAAGTCAAATAAATTACAACTTTTCATTAATGATATGAATATAAATACTACCTTTCCAATAAAGGCGTATGTAGTAAACAATAAAGAATTGAATGCTTTTGCTCTTTCTGGAGGAAAAATAGTGATTTACTCTTCATTACTTAATAAAATAGAGAATGAACACCAGTTAACTGCTTTAATAGGTCATGAAATATCTCATATAGAAAACAGACATATACTAAAAAATTTAAGCAGAAATGTGTCTGGAAAAGTATTCCTCTCTATTATATTTAATGATTTTAATAGTATTTCTGCTGGTTTAACTAAGAATGCGCATTTATTTTCTCAATTGTCATATTCTCGTAACTTAGAAAATGAAGCTGATATATGTAGTATGGAAATTATGCGAAAAAATAATTTAAACTTATTTGGAATGCCAGAGTTATTTCAAATTCTAAAAAAAGAAAATGAGATTGAAATACCAAAATACTTAAACAATCACCCTGTTCTTAGAGACAGGATACTATACACAAAAAAAATAGCAGAGAAACAATCTTCCTTTAAGGAAAATGTGATTCTAAAAAATAGATGGAATAATTTAAAACAATTAATTTCTAAAACAAATACTAAGACTATAAATGAGTAAGAACATAATTATTACTGGAACAAGTAGAGGAATAGGTTATGAACTAGCAAAACAATTTGCAAATCAAGGCCATCATGTTTTAGCTTTATCAAGAAATACTGCTCCCCTTGATGCTTTAAATCATAATAACATTAAAACCATTTCTGTTGACTTGTCTTCTAATGAAGATTTACTAAAAGCTGAAACGTTTATAAGAAACAACTGGACCCATATTGATATTCTGATTAATAATGCTGGGAAATTAATTAATAAGCCTTTTACAGAGTTATCTGCAGAAGATTTTCAAGAAGTATACAATGTAAATGTTTTTGCAGTTGCTGAACTAACAAAAAAAGCAATTCCATTTCTAAAAAAAGGAAGTCATGTAGTAACTGTAAGCAGCATGGGAGGAATACAAGGAAGTATGAAATTCCCTGGACTTGCAGCATATAGTTCTGCAAAGGGAGCTGTTATTACATTATCCGAATTATTAGCAGAAGAATTTAAAGAACAACAAATAGCTTTTAACGTTTTAGCTTTAGGAGCAGTACAAACTGAAATGCTTGAAGAAGCTTTTCCTGGTTATCAAGCACCCCTTTCAGCAAAAGAAATGGCTGATTATATTTTTGGATTCTCATTAACTGGAAACAAATATTACAACGGGAAAGTACTACAGGTTTCTAGTTCTACACCATAAAGAGAACTTCAATACATTAAATTTAATAAAGTATTTGTTTAGACTAAATTGAAAAACACTTTAATAAAATACATTCCAGAAAAAGCTATTCCATTAGTTGAATATTTGATCAATAAGCATCAAGTAAATCTAAAAATAGTTAATCAACGACAAACAAAACACGGCGATTTTAGAAGTATGCCAAATGGAAGAATGCTAATAACTGTAAATAATAACTTAAATAAATATCAGTTTTTATTAACGTTAATTCATGAGATTGCCCATCATGTTACACATCAGAAATTTGGTAGAGTACAACCTCATGGTAAAGAATGGAAAACAATTTTTCAACATTTAATGCTTCCTTTTTTAGAACCAGATATTTATCCAACTCAAATATTACCGCATTTAGCTAACTATTTAAGAAATCCGAAAGCAAGTACAGATACAGATGTAAAATTATCATTAGCTTTGCGTAATGGTGAAGCAGAACCAGGAAAGAATTTTATCTTTGAAATTCCAAATGGAAGTGTTTTTCAATTTAAAGACAGGCTATATAAAAGAGGACACAAACGTAGAACACGTTATGAATGTTTAAACTTAACCAATAAACGTGTATACCTTTTTAATCAAAATGCAGAAGTTCTACTTATTCAGTAGTTAATACAATACAAATTATGAGCAATAATTATTACGCAGTTATCATGGCAGGTGGTGTTGGGTCAAGATTTTGGCCAGTAAGCACACAGCAATATCCTAAACAATTTCATGATATGTTAGGAACAGGGGAATCTTTGATTCAGAAAACTTTTAGCCGAATAAATCAACTAATCCCTTCAGACAACATATTAATAGCAACAAATAAACGCTATGAATCATTAGTTTTAGATCAACTACCTAAAGTAAAAAGCAAACAGTTGCTATTAGAACCTACCATGCGTAATACTGCTCCATGCATTTTATATTCTGCATTAAAAATACATCAACAAAATCCAAATGCAGTAATGCTTGTAGCACCTTCTGATCATTGGATTGAAAATGAAAATGAATTTTTAAATAATATTAAAACTTCATTTAATGCTTGTGAAAAACAAGATATTTTGATGACATTAGGAATCCAACCAGACTCTCCAAATACTGGCTATGGGTATATACAATTCGAGGAGCATGAATCTAGTGTAAAAAAAGTAAAAAACTTCACTGAAAAACCTAACTTAACTAAAGCTAAAGAGTTTTTGAACAGTGGTGATTATTTGTGGAATGCAGGAATCTTTGTTTGGTCTACTAAAAGTATTTTAAAAGCCTTTAATGAATTTTTACCTGAAATGGTTGCAACTTTAGATGATGGAAATAATGTATATAATACTGACTTTGAAGATGACTTTATAAACAACAACTATAAATCATGCGAAAATATTTCTATTGATTTTGGAGTAATGGAAAGAGCTAAAAATGTACATGTTTTACCTGTTAATTTTGGGTGGAATGATCTTGGAACTTGGGGATCACTTTACAATAAACTACCTAAAGATGAGCAAAAAAATGCTATTGTAGGTGCTAAAACTATTTTTAGAGATTCAAATGGAAACATGGTAAGGACTCAAAATGGTAAAAAAGTTATTATCCAAGGACTAACAGATTTTATAGTAGTTGAGAAAGATGATATACTACTTATATGTCCTAAAGAAGATGAACAAGAAATAAAACAAATTGCCGCACAAGCAAAAGAGACATTTGACAATTAAAAGCATTATAAAAAAATCCGAGGTTAGTACTTCGGATTTTTTTTATAATGTTTTTTTATAATAGTTTCAAAAAACGGATAATAATATTCAGTCATATAACTCCCTCTCTTTTCCCCTAAAACCTTTTCCCTTTTATCTATTAGCAATACCATAGGAAAAGAATTTTTATATTTTTTACTTAGCCTTTTGTTTACAATAGCAACTTCTTTAGTTACTAAATCCTTATTTCTTGGAAAATTAGCCATGTATAAAATCATATTTTCATTAGCATACTCCACAAACTTACTAGTATGAAATAACTCTCTATCTAATTTTATGCAAGGTCCACACCAATCAGATCCTGTAAAATAGATTAACACAGGTTTTTTCTCTTTTTTTGACTTTTTTAAAGCCTCTTCATAAGATCTTTCCCAAGTAACTTTAATCTTTTTATTTGATTCATCAGTAATTGCATCATTTTGTGAAAAAACAATGTTAACTACAAATAACAAAACTAAAAAGGTTATTCTTTTTTTCATCTTTAATTATTTTACCTATTCAAAAATATCAAAAATAATACCATGATTAATTTAGCGTAGTTCTTACATGCCCCTCAATTATAGTATCAAACTTTTGTTTATTTGTTAAAAATGAACTTTCTATTGGTAAATAGAATAGATTATCTACCTTATTTTCTAATCTAACAAAATCTTTTTCAGTTGTAAGTATTACCTTCCCTAAGGAAACAATGGAATTGTATTCCAACTTTATTTTTTCAATATCACCTTTAGTAAAGTGATGATGATCTGGAAATTTCAAATGTCTAACTTTTATATTTTTAGATTTTAAAAATTGTAAAAAAGGGGCTGGTTTTGCAATTCCAGTAACTACGATAATTTCTTCTCCTATTAACTTATCAATATGTATACTTTGGTTCCCGTACAACTTTGTATCATATGAAATTGAAGTAAAAAACAACTCTTGATAACTTTCTGGATTAATTTTCTTAATTATATCTTTTTGCTCTTTATCTGATAAATCATCAGGGCACTTAGTTACAACTATAATATCTGCTCTTTTAGCTCCTCTCCTACTTTCTCTTAAATTTCCAGTTGGTAAAATGAAATCATTTACATATAAATCTTTATACTTCGTTAATAACACATATAAACTTGCCTTAACTTTTCTATGCTGAAAAGCATCATCTAATAATACAACTTCTGGCTTATTTTTTTGCTTCATCAATTGCTTAATACCATTCACTCTATTAGCATCAACAGCTACAGTAATTTTATTTTTAAATTTCTTATAAAACTGTAAAGGTTCATCTCCTACATCCTCAACAAGATGTTTTGAGGTTACAATTTGAAACCCTTTTGTTTTTCTTTTGTACCCCCTACTTAGTGTAGCCAACTTGTGGTTTTTACTTAGTAAACGTATTAAATATTCTATTTGAGGAGATTTTCCCGTTCCTCCAACACTTAAATTACCCACAGCAATTACTGGAAGAGTAAAAGATTTTTCTTTATAAATATTTTTATCAAATAATACATTACGAATACTCGTAACGATATCATATATAACAGCTATTGGAAATAATAAAAAACGGATTACTTTCATTACAACGAAAGTAATTAAAAATCTTAACTTTGATATTGATTTAAAACCTGTAAAACTTAACTATGCAAATAAGAGATATTACAAATTATATAGAACAATTAGCACCTCTTTCTTATGCAGAAGATTTTGATAATGTAGGACTTCTTATAGGTAGTTACTCAACAGAAGTTAAAGGTGTTTTAGTAACCTTAGATACTCTAGAAAAAACTATTGATGAAGCAATAACCAAAAAATGTAATCTAATCATAAGTTTTCATCCTATAATATTTAGTGGTCTAAAAAAAATAAATGGAAATAACTATGTTGAAAGAGTTGTATTAAAAGCAATTCAAAACAAAATCGCTATTTATGCTACACATACTGCTTTAGATAATGTTCAAAATGGAGTTTCTGCTAAAATGTGTGAAGTATTAGGCTTACAAAACATTAAAACATTAATTCCTAAAAAAGGAACTATTAAAAAACTAACTACATACGTACCTATTAATAATGCTAACTCTCTTCGAGAACAACTATTTAATGTTGGAGCGGGTACTATTGGTAATTATGATAATTGCTCCTTTAGTATGGATGGAAAAAGTAGTTTTAAAGGAAATGAAAATTCAAATCCTAAAATTGGTAAAAAAGGAGAATTAACATTTGAAGAAGAAACATGTATTTCAATAACCTTTGATAGTTATTTAGAAGGAAAAATACTAAACACCTTATTTAACAACCATCCTTACGAAGAAGTGGCTTACGAAATAATAACACTTAATAATAAAAACCAACATGTTGGAATGGGAATGATTGGAGAGTTTTCTTCTGAAATGAATGAAAATGAGTTTCTTCGATTTGTTAAAAAAACATTTAAAACTGATTGTGTTCGTCATTCAGAATTATTAAATAAATCGATAAAAAAAGTAGCTGTATTAGGAGGTTCAGGTAGTTTTGCTATTAATAATGCTATAAGAGCTAAAGCTGATGCATACATAAGTTCTGATTTTAAATACCATGAGTTTTTTAAGGCAGAAAAAAAGATTTTATTAGCAGATGTTGGCCATTATGAAAGTGAGCAGTTTACAAAAAATATTTTGGTTGATTATCTTAGCAAAAAATTTAGTACTTTTGCAATTATTTTAAGCGAAGAAAGTACAAATCCAATATACTATATATAAAGATGGCAAAAAAAGAAGTAACGGTAGAAGAAAAATTAAGAGCGTTATATGATTTACAGCTAATTGACTCTAGAATAGATGAAATCAGAAATGTTCGTGGTGAATTACCTTTAGAAGTTGAAGATTTAGAAGATGAAGTTGCCGGATTAAATACCAGACTTTCTAATTTATCAAGCGATTTAGCTAGTTTAGAATCTGATATTAATAGTAAAAAGTTAGCTATTACTGAATCTAAAGCTCTTATAAAGAAGTACGAAGAACAACAAAAAAATGTTCGTAACAATCGTGAATTTGATTCTTTAACAAAAGAAGTTGAATATCAAGAATTAGAAATTCAATTATCAGAAAAGAGAATTAAAGAGTACAAGGCTAAAATAGCTCAGAAGAACGAAGTTATTAATGGTACTAAAGAAAAATTAGCACAGCAAGAAAATCATTTAACTCATAAGAAAAATGAGCTTGATGCTATTTTAAAAGAAACAGAAAAAGAAGAGCAATTATTAAAAGATAAATCTAAAGAGTATTCTGAATCTATCGATACTCATTTATTAAATGCTTATTCAAGAATTCGTAATAAAGTAAAAAACGGATTAGCAGTTGTTTCTATTGAACGTGGAGCTGCTGGAGGATCTTTCTTTACTATTCCACCTCAAATTCAATTAGAGATTGCTAATCGTAAAAAAATTACTATTGATGAGCATAGTGGTCGTATTTTAGTTGATTCTGCTTTAGCTGCTGAAGAACGTGAAAAAATTGATAGCTTATTTTCATAAAAAGCTACTTATATAAACACAAAAAAGCTCAATCTATAGATTGAGCTTTTTTATTATTCTAAAAACAAATACTAGTCTTCTTTAAAAAGTTGCTCTTTATAAGCTGCTTTTTTAACCTCAGCACGTCTTATAACAGATGGCTTATCGTATTGTTTTCTATTTCTTAATTGTTGTAAAATTTTAACGTCTCTATACTTACGCTTGTAACGTTTTAAGGCTCTATCTATATTCTCACCTTCTTTTACTATAATTTTTAACATATATTATTATATTTAATATTCTTAAATTACTCTCTATTTAAACTTCATTTTACATACTATAAGTAAACCTATTTTATATTGAATACTTTTAGCATGAAAATACCTAACCTTTAAAGGTTAAATAATTCTATTAAAAAAAAAGAAAAACTTAATAAAAAGTAACTTTGAAGTTTTGATTAAACACTTAAAAAAGTGTTTTTAAAATCTCAGATATTTCCCCTTTAAGGATAGAACAAAAATGAAGGTACAAATTTATAACTTATTTAATGAGTAAACAAATAAATGCCAGTAAATAAAAAAGCTCAATCTTAAACGATTGAGCTCTATATCTTATATTAAATTGTTTCTCCTAATTCTTTTAGCTTAGACGTATTTTCAGCTAACATTAATTCATCAATAATTTTTTGAATATCACCGTTTACAATATTCTGTAAATCATATAATGTTAATCCAATACGATGATCGGTTACACGTCCTTGTGGATAGTTATAGGTTCTAATTTTTGCAGAACGATCTCCAGATGTAACCATTGATCCACGTTTAGCAGCATCAGCTTCTTGCTTCTTAGCTAATTCCATATCATACAAACGTGAACGTAATACCTTAAAGGCTTTTTCTTTATTTTTATGTTGAGATTTTTGATCTTGACATTGAGCTACCAAACCTGTAGGTATATGCGTTAAACGTACAGCAGAATAAGTTGTATTTACAGATTGACCTCCAGGACCAGATGAACAGAAAAAATCAATACGAACATCTTTAGGATTAATTTCTACATCAAATTCTTCGGCCTCAGGAAAAACCATACATGTAGCAGCAGAAGTATGCACTCTACCTTGAGTTTCTGTTTGTGGTACACGTTGTACACGATGAACTCCAGCTTCAAATTTTAAAGTTCCATACACATCATCACCACTAACCTCAAATTGTATTTCTTTGAAACCTCCATTCGTTCCTTCAGAAAAATCTACAGTAGAAACTTTCCAACCTCTTCCTTCACAATACTTCGTATACATCCTAAATAAATCTCCAGCAAAAATACTTGCTTCATCACCTCCAGTACCTGCACGCAATTCAACTACAGCATTTTTACCATCTTCAGGATCTTTAGGTATTAGTAAAAACTTAATTTCATCTTCTAAAACAGGAATACGAGCTTTAGACTCCTCCATTTCCATTTTAGCCATCTCTACCATTTCCGCATCACTTCCATCAGCTATAATTTCTTTAGCCTCTTCAATTGTATTTACAAGCCCTTCGTATTCGTTTGCTTTTTTTACAACTTTCCCTAAATCTTTATATTCTTTATTTAATTGTACGTAACGTTTTTGATCAGAAATCACGTCAGGTTGAATGATTAAATCTGACACTTCATCAAAGCGTTGTTTAACTATCTGTAATTTGTCTAGCATTATATCTTTTCTTGGATTGCGAATTTACGATTTTTCTTTAAATTTGAGCAACACACAACTAACTTAAAACAAACTTATTATGAGATTTCTTTTTCTCTTTTTATGCGTTACTCTTATACTTTCCTGCAAATCTGACATATTAAAACCTACTTTTCTTATTGGAAAATGGCAACGCATAAATGATAAACCTAATCAAATTACATATGAAAACTGGAACTCAAGTTATAAAGGATCAGGCTTTACACTAAAAAAAGGAGATACTATTTTTAAAGAAACTCTAACTATAGAAACCATTAACGACACTCTGCATCTTAAAGTTACAGGTGTTAACAATAAACCTACTCTATTTAAATTCATACAACAAACAGATTCATCCTTTATTTGTGAAAATAAATTAAATGAATTCCCCAAGAAAATAAAATATTGGAAAAACAACTCAAAACTACATGCTCAAGTTTCTAATGATAGTTTTAAAATTGATTTTACATTTAAAAAATTAAACTAGCCACATTATTATTTACTTATAAACTATACATAAATATTTATATTTATTTAACATTCTTTTGCTCATTATTGAAAGTATTACTATTAACTTTGCGGTAAATATTTTTAATTATGAAAAATTTACTGTCAAACATTAAAATAGAAACCCCTAAAGGAATCTATATCAAAAATCCTGAATCATCTGAATTAGGCAAGAGAATAATTGAACATAGTATTATTTTAATTGAAAAATTTGGCTTTGAAAGTTTCAATTTTAAAAAACTTGGAAAAGAAATTGGCTCGAACGAAAGCTCTATATACAGATACTTTGAAAGCAAACACAACTTATTAATCTATTTAACCTCTTGGTATTGGGGATGGATAGAATATCAATTAGTAATTGAAACCTATAGCATTAACGATTCTAAAGAAAAACTAATCACAGCTCTAAAAGTTGTTACAAGAACCACCGTTCAAGATAGTAACTACGGTCATATTAATGAGATTTTATTAAATAAGATTGTAATAAACGAAAACTCTAAATCTTATTTAACTATAGACGTTGACACCGAAAATAAAGAAGGATATTTTATGACCTATAAAAGAGTTGTAAGACGATTATCTGAAATGATATCTGGGCATAATCCTAAATATAAATACCCACTGAGTTTAGCTAGTACAATAACAGAAAGTTCACTTCATCAACATTTTACAAAACAACATTTTCCTTCAATTTCAAATTTTAAAAGCAACGACAATCCAACTGATTTTTTTATAGAACTAGCATTAAAGACATTATTAAATGAATAACAAAATACTTTCTCCATGGCAACGCTTTTTAGGTCTTGTTAAGTTAGAACAAAAAGATATACTTCAAATAGCATATTACGCAATTTTTGAAGGTATAGTTGCCTTGTCTCTTCCTTTAGGAATACAAGCCATCATAAATTTATTACAAGGAGCTCAAGTGTCAGCCTCTTGGATTGTTTTAATTATTTTGGTTACTGGTGGGGTTGCCTTTGCTGGTATCTTGAAATTAATGCAAATGCGAATCATCGAAACTATACAGCAACGAATATTTACAAGAGCTTCTATTGAGTTAAGCTATAGATTTCCTAAAATTAAAATGAGTGAATTACGAAATTATTATTTGCCTGAACTAGCAAATCGTTTTTTTGATACACTTACTATTCAAAAAGGGTTATCTAAAATTCTTATTGATGTTCCTTCTGCTTTTTTACAAATAATTTTTGCTTTATTACTATTATCATTTTACCATCCATTTTTCATATTCTTTGGCTTCTTACTACTATTGTTAATTTTCATTGTATTTAAATACACTGCACAAAAAGGATTGGAAACAAGTTTAAAAGAATCTAAAAACAAATACAAAGTTGCTCATTGGCTACAAGAAATTGCAAGAACAGTTATGAGTTTCAAACTATCTGGTAAAACAAATTTAGCCCTTAATAAAACTGATAATTTAGTTGATGATTATTTACAATCAAGAGAAAAGCATTTTAAAATTTTAATACTACAGTACATACAAATGATCGGTTTTAAAGTACTGGTTACAGCTGGATTATTATTAATCGGAGGTTTTTTAGTATTAAACCAAAAAATGAATATTGGTCAGTTTGTTGCTGCAGAAATTATCATTCTTTTAATAATTACATCGGTAGAAAAACTAATTATTGGTTTAGAATCATTTTACGATGTGCTAACATCTATTGAAAAACTTGGGCAAATTATTGACAAGCCTATTGAAGCCCAAGAAGGTGAGTTAATTAATAATGATCAAAATCTAACTATTGAACTTCAAAACGTTGTTTATAAGGTTAGCTCCCTAAATATTCCAATACTATATGATATTTCACTAATTATAAACCCAACTGATAGAATATTAATTCAAGGAGAAAGCGGAAGTGGAAAATCAAGTTTACTACAACTTATATCAGGATTAGTTGAACCAACTTCAGGACATATATACGCAAATAACCAATCAATAAACAGCTTACATTTAAACAAATACAGGGCTAATTTAGGATTATCATTATCTGAAGAAACTCCATTTGAAGGTAGCATAAGAGAGAATATTACTTTTGGAAACCTAAACATAACAGATGAACAAATTTATATCACACTAGAAAATGTTGGATTAAAAGATTTTATAAAACAACAACCTAAAGGGCTAAGTACCATTTTAAAACCCGAGGGGAAACAAATTGCTTATACAATTGCTAAAAAAATAATTTTAGCAAGAGCCATCATCAAAAAACCAAAAGTTTTAATTCTTGAAGATCCTTTAGATCAATTTAAAAAAGAAGAAACACAAAAAATCATCGATTTTTTAGCTGAAAACTCTCAACCTTGGAGTTTAATTGTAGTTAGCAGTAATAATGCATGGAAAGAAAAATGCAATAAACACATTACACTTGAAAAAGGTAGTATTATAAATCTTAAACATTAAGCTATGTTAAATATTTCTAACAATAAAATATCAAAATATATTGATATTACCACCTTTAAGTCTGGTAAAGAAATTTTCACCAAACAATATCATAAGCGATTCAAAAAGTTTTTACTCTTTTTTACCTTTATCTTAATTGTAATTTTATTTTTACCATGGACTCAAAACATAACTAGCAAAGGAAGTGTTACCACACTGAAACCAAATCATCGTCCACAAACCTTACAGTCACAGATTCCTGGTCGTATTGAAGAGTGGTTAATACAAGAAGGTGATTTTGTAAAAAAAGGAGATACTATTCTTCGAATATCTGAAATAAAAAGTAATTATTTTGACACAAAATTATCTGAAAGAACAGGTAATCAATTAAACGCAAAAGCTTCTTCTGTAATTGCCTACCAAAATAAAACTCAAGCTTACAAAAATCAAATTACTGCATTAAAACAAGAACGAAAGCTAAAACTTGCGCAAGCACAAAACAAACTTATGCAAGCGTATTTAAAAGTAAAGAGTGATAGTATTGATTTAGAAGCCGTGAAAATAAAAACAACTATTGCTAAAACTCAATATAAAAGAACAGTTACACTTCAAAAAGAAGGTTTAAAAGCTACTAAAGATGTTGAAGAAAAGAAAGCAAAACTTCAAGAAGCTAATGCAAAATTAATTTCACAAAAAAATAAATTATTAACCACAGAAAACAATGTTATAAATGCCAAACTTACTATATCTACATTAAAAGCCACCTACAATGATAAAATAGCAAAGGCTCAAAGTAATGTGTTTACCGCTCAATCAAGTGCTTTTAATAGTGAAGCACAGGTTTCAAAGCTCGAATCAAGTTTGGCTAACTATAAAAAACGTGAAAGTTTACTTTATGTTACTGCCCCTCAAGATGGGTACATCAACAAAGCAATTATTACAGGTATTGGAGAAACCTTTAAAGAAGGTCAAAAATTAGTAAGTATAATGCCCGCAAATTATGATTTAGCTGTTGAAATGTATGTTAAACCTATAGATTTACCTTTAATTCATATAGGTGAAAAAGTACGTGTTCAATTTGATGGATGGCCTGCTATTATTTTTAGTGGATGGCCAAATGTATCTTATGGTACATATGGCGCAAAAATTATAGCTATTGAAAACTTTATTAGTAGTAATGGAAAGTATCGAGTTTTATTAACACAAGATAAAGAACACGAACCATGGCCAAAAGCAGTTAGAATAGGATCGGGAGCAAGATCAATTGCGTTGTTAGAAAACGTACCAATATGGTATGAGTTATGGAGGCAAATCAATAGCTTTCCTCCTAATTTTTACCAACCAAAAAATAAGAAACAAGCGGAAGCTAAAAATAAAAAATAATGAAAAAGATCTTGATCATTTTACTATTTTGTTATAGTGTAATTGGTTTTGCTCAAGAAGCTAAAAACACACTCACATTGGAAGAATATTTAGGGTATGTAAAAAAATACCACCCCATATTAAAGCAGGCCCAATTAACAACCAGTAATGGAGAGGCTAAACTACTCAAGGCAAGAGGTGCTTTTGATCCTAAAATAGAAGTTGATTATACTCGTAAAAACTTTAAAAACACAGAGTACTACAATAAACTAAATACAACATTCAAAATACCAACATGGTATGGTATCGAATTTAAAGCCAATTATGAAAACAATGATGGATACTATTTAAATCCAGAATTTAAAACCCCTGAAAATGGATTATATTCAGCTGGGGTTTCAATATCTCTTGCTAAAGGATTATTAATTAACCAAAGAATGGCTTCCTTAAAACAAGCCAAGCTTTACAGAAAACAATCAATAGAAAAACAAAAACTATTAGTAAATGAAATATTATACAACGCTATAAACTCTTATTTTAAATGGTTAAAAAACTACCAAACACAATTGGTATACAATAACTATTTAACCAATGCAAAAACTAGATTAGATAATGTTAGAAAGAGTTTCATAGCAGGAGATAAACCTGCAGTTGATACACTAGAGGCTAACATCAATTTAAAAAACAGACTATTAGACCTTGAGAAATCTAAAATAAGTCATATTAAATCTAAGTTAGAGCTTTCCAATTATTTGTGGTTAAATAATGACCTCCCTCTAGAGTTAACTGATTTAATAACTCCTGATACAAATACAATAAACAGTATCGATTCAGTACTTGGGAATTCTATTATAAAAGCCGCTAGTTTTAACACTAATAATCATCCTAAATTAAAAGCTTTGCAATTAAAAAAAGAAGGATTTAAAGTCTCAAGAAAACTTAAGCTAAACAACCTTCTTCCAAAAATAGATCTTCAATATAATTTTTTAACTTCTGATTATCAAAATATAAATACGTTTTCAACATCTAATTACAAAGGAGGGCTAAATGTTAGTGTACCACTATTTCTAAGAAAAGAACGTGCTGATTTAAAATTAGCCAACTTAAAATTGAAAGAAATAGATTTTGATATTTCATCAACAAAAGTAGCTATAGGCAACAAAATTAAAAGTAACACAGAACAAATTAACTCATATAAAGAACAAAATAAAATATTAAATGATCTAGCTAAAGACTACAAACAACTTTTAAAGAGTGAAGAACGAAAATTTTATTTAGGTGAAGGATCTATGTTCCTTATTAACTATAGAGAAGTTAAATCGATAGAAAATGAATTAAAGTTAATTAAAAATCAGTTTAGTTATTTTAAATCAAAATCTACCCTATTAAAAACGCTCAATTCATTTAGTTTATAAAATAAAAAAGACCTTAAATTCTCATTTAAGGCCTTTTCGTCTAACCAAACTTAGTATAAAAAACTAACTACTACTATCTTTAAAACTATATTTATCTTTTTTAAAAACCTCTCCTTTCAGCATGTTGCCATTTCAGGCCATATACAAGGGGAATCTTACTCAGAGAGACTTGGGGTTTATAACAATTATAAACTTAGGGAAAACAAACTATTATAAATGAAATGTTCAATGAACTTTTTAAACTGAAAACGTTTTTTCGTTTTTGTTTACACTATTATGACACATCTTTTTTTAATAGGTCACATCAAAACAAAAAAAAACTCAAAAAAAGTTTTTTTTGAGTTTTTTTAATATAAATATTTCCTTAGAACTACCCGATGCTCTGGTATTGATTTATCATAATCATTAACCAACAACTCTAGTATTTCTGGTGGCTTAACACCAATTTCTTTTTTAGAAATGTATTTTGAAACATATAAATCATACGTCTCTCTTTTTTCTAAAATATATTTTTTAAAAATTAAAAAATGTTGAGAATTTAATTCTGTAAAACAAATTTCTTCACCTGAAAAAGCATCTGATTTATCTATAAAAAAGTCAGAAAACTCATAATACTTAAAAACATTCTCCATATTAAAGTATTTCAGCAGAAAGCCCTAGCTGTAAAAGTTTAGAGCATTTAGACTCTAAATCTTTATATTCACCTGTTTTTACTGCACATTTACCTTTATAATGTACTAAAACAGTACATTGTTCTGCTTGTTCTGGAGTATGTTCACACACACTAACTAAACTATCTATAACAAAGTCAAATGTATTTACATCATCATTATATAAAATAATTTCATGCTTTTTTGTTTCCTCTGTTAAAACATCTAACTCTTCTTGAATTTTCTCAATAGTACTCATCTGTTTTTATTTTTGATATCGTAATGCCACCCAATTATTTCTTTGTATAGTTTTATCTAGAGATAATTTATATTTTGATACTTCTTCATCAATGATAGAAATATCTTCTTGATAAAATCCGCTTAATAACAAAACACCATTTTTATTAAGGCATTTTGTATATGTTTCCATATCATTTAGCAAAATATTTCTATTAATATTTGCAATGATAACATCATACTGCTTATTTTCTAAAAGTGATGAATCTCCTTCATACACACTAATAGAATTACAGTTATTCCTTTGAACATTTTCAATAGAATTCTCATAACACCAAGCATCTATATCAATAGCATCTATAGGTGCTGCCCCTTTCATCTCTGCAAAAATAGCTAAAATTCCTGTACCACATCCCATATCCAGTACTTTCTTACCTTTTAAATCTAAAGCTAGCAAATGTTGTACCATCATATGAGTTGTTTCATGATGACCTGTTCCAAAGCTCATTTTTGGCTCTATTACTATATCAAACTTTAAATTTGGATTTTTGTGAAAAGGAGCTCTTATACTCACTCTATCTTCCACTTGAATAGGATTAAAATTCTTCTCCCATTCAGCATTCCAATTAGTTTGCTCTACCTCTCGTTTAATGTAGGTAATTTTAAATTCTGTAGAACTTAAAATGAAGATATCTTTTAAAATATCTTCATTCCAATCTTGTTTTTGAATATATGCAGTGACTCCTTCATCGTTCTCTACAAAACTCTCAAACCCTACTGTTCCTAATTCAGCTATTAAAATTTCAGTAGCTGGTTCATTAGGAACAACTATAAAATTATACTCTATATAAATACTATCCATTAAATTGCTTCAATTATTGCTAAAAAATCTTCTGATTTTAATGATGCTCCCCCTATTAATCCTCCATCTACATCTTCTTTTGAAAATATTTCTTTCGCATTAGCAGGTTTTACACTTCCTCCATATAATATAGAAATGCTGTTTGCTGTTTTTTTATCATACTTTTTAGCTAACACTTCTCTAATAAATGCATGCATTTCTTGAGCTTGCTCAGGTGATGCTGTTTCTCCAGTTCCAATTGCCCAAACTGGCTCATAAGCTAATATAACTTTTGAAAAATCTTCTTTCAACAAATGAAACAATCCTTCACTTAGTTGATTTTCTACTATTTCAAAATGCTTTTCAGTTTTTCTATCTTCTAATAATTCACCAAAACAAAAAATCACCTCTAAATTATTAGCTAATGCTGTATCAACTTTTTTTGCTAACAATTCATTAGTTTCATTAAAATACATTCTTCTTTCTGAGTGACCTAAAATAACAACATTAACTCCAATTCCTGTTAACATATCTGCTGCAACTTCACCAGTATAAGCCCCATTTTTGGCTTCGTGCATATTTTGCGCAGCTACTTCAATTACAGATTTTTTGGTTCTTTTTACAGTACTATTAAGGTTTATAAAACTTGGAGCTACAATTACTCTTTTATTATCAAAGCTCTTTTTTTTCAATCCTTTTCTTATTCCTTTAACAAGCTCTTTAGCTTCTTTAAGGTTTTTGTTCATTTTCCAGTTACCTGCTACGATGTTTTTTCTCACTGTAATATTAGTTTTAAATTGTGTGTAGTTAAGAAGGTTTAAGCTTGGATGCAAAAATACATCATTTTTTTAAGCTTTTTTCAATTAGTTCGTCTGTTGATTTTGTAGCATTAAAAACTAGTATTTTTTTATTTTCATCGACTACTAAATACCTAGGAATCCAATTTAAGTGTAAAAATTCTCCAAATGGGCCATTCCATCCAGATTTCATAAAATACTGTTCTCCTTTAGGTTGTAAGTTTTTTATTCCTAATTTCCAGTTATTAATTGATCTATCTAATGATAAATTAATATAAACAATATCAGGGTATTTACTTTGTAACTCTAAAACACCTGGTAAACTTCTTATGCAATCACCACACCAAGAAGCCCATATATTCAAAACTATTTTCTTTTCAATATGCTTATCTAAAATTTCTTGAAATGTAATTTCATTTCCTTTTAGTGTAATAAAAATATCATTTAATGCAGCTTCAGAAAACTCAGACTCATTTTTTACGGTACAACTACTTAACAAGATGAGGAAAATTATTGTAAGCCTTTTCATTTGTTTAATTTACTTTCTATTTTAGATACTTTAGACGTATTAAAAACTATAAGTTTACCTTTTTTATCTATCAATAAAAATCTTGGAATTGTTTTTAATTTTAAAAAATTAGCTATTTCTCCCTTTCCCTTTTTAGGTATGTAATAGTGACTCCCTTTTACTTTTAAAGTTTCTAATCCTCTTTTCCAATCATGATAAGAATGATCTACTGATAAAAAGATATATTTTATATTTTTATTATTTTGCTGAAGTTTCACTACATCTTTAAAGCTATCTTGGCTAAAAGGGCAATAACTAGCATATACTTGTATAACAGTTTCTCTTTTTAAAGCATTTTTCAAAATCTCTTTTAAAGTAATTGAACTTCTATCAACTGTTATTAACTTTTCCTCTAAAGATTTTACAGACATTTTTTTAGGCTGAAAAACAGCACAACTTGTAAATAAAAACGCTACTAAAACTATTACAATATTTCTCATACTATTCTAATCTAACACGTGGATCTAACCAGCTGTATAAAATATCTACTAAAATATTAATAAAAATAAATAAGCTTGCTATTACTAATACGCTTCCCATTATCACAGGTAAATCTAATGTATTTAATGAATTTACTATTTCTTTTCCAAGTCCATTCCAATTAAAAATATATTCTACAAAAACAGCCCCTGCAAGCATAGAAGCAAACCAACCAGAAATTGCTGTTATCACTGGATTTAATGAGTTTTTAAGTGCATGTTTCTTTAGAATCTGAAATGTGGTTAACCCTTTAGCTTTTGCTGTTCTTATATAATCTTGGTTTAATGTTTCAAGTAATGAATTTCTCATTAATTGAATTATCACTGCTAAAGGTCGTATTCCCAATACTAAAGCTGGTAAAACTAAGTTTTTCCATTGAACATAAATATGTTCTCCAAAATCATCTACAACATATAAGCTTCCTGTCATTTCAAGATTGGTATACCTATGCAATACAAACCCAAACAACCATGCAAACACTATTGCTGAAAAAAATGATGGCACACTCATACCCAAAGTACTTACGACCGCTATTACTCTATCAAATAAAGTATCTTTAAAAACAGCAGACATTACTCCTAAAAATATTCCTAATACGATAGCTATTGTTATTGCTGATATTGCCAAAACAGCAGTATTTGGTAATGTTTCTTTAATTACTTCTGAAACATTTTTACCATTTTTCTGAAAAGATTGACGTAAATACGGGTATTTTAAAACTACTGTAACTTTTCCTATTGATATTAACTTTTGATATTTATACTTTTTTTCTAACAAAAAAGTATAGTCTTCTTTACTATCACTATGAAAAGAAAGAGGTGAAACATCATTCAAGTAATATAGATATTGAGTAAAAACTGGTTTATCAAATCCATATTTTTTTCTAATATTCTGTAATTGTTCTGAATTCTCTCTTTGATCTAACATCATTCTTGCAGGGTCACCTGGTAAAATATTAAATAAAAAGAAAATGACGGTAATCACCCCAAAAAGGGTTAAAAAACCATAGAAAATTTTGTTTATAATATATCGGAACATTGATAACAAAGATAATAGAAACTCATAAAAATGTTTACTTTTGCCTAACTTTTATAACAACTCATGACAACACAACAACTTGTATCTGAAATTAAAAAGAAAAAATCTTTTTTATGTATCGGTTTAGATGTAGATCTTAACAAAATACCTCAACATTTATTAGAAGACGAAGATCCTATTTTTGCTTTTAATAAAGCAATAATTGATGCTACTCATCATTTATGTGTTGCTTATAAACCTAATACTGCTTTTTATGAAGCATATGGATTAAAAGGTTGGAAAGCCCTTGAAAAAACAATTAACTATATTAACGAAAAGCATCCTGAAATTTTTACAATAGCAGATGCTAAGCGTGGTGACATTGGTAACACCTCAACCATGTATGCAAAAGCTTTTTTTGATGATTTAGCTTTTGATAGTGTTACTGTAGCCCCATACATGGGAAAAGATTCTGTTGAGCCATTTTTAGCTTTTGAAAATAAACACACAATTTTACTAGCCTTAACATCTAATCAAGGTGCCTTTGACTTTCAAACTAAAGAAGTTGATGGGAAGGAGCTTTACAAACAAGTTTTAGAGACTTCAAAAAACTGGACTAACTCTCATAACTTAATGTATGTAGTTGGTGCTACAAAAACTGAATTCTTGTCTGAAATTCGCACCATTATTCCTGAAAGTTTTTTATTAGTTCCTGGTGTTGGTGCACAAGGAGGTAACTTAGAAGATGTTTGTGAGCACGGAATGAATGAAAATATAGGTTTACTAATTAATTCTTCACGTGGAATTATTTATGCAAGTAATGATACCAATTTTGCAAAATCTGCTGCTGAGAAAGCTAAAGAGCTTCAAAAAAGTATGGAAACTATATTAAACAAAAAAAGTCAAGGTTAATGACTCCTTGACTTTATAGATTAATTCAAATAATGATACCAATGAAAACAAAGTTGGTATAACTAGGGCAAAAATAAGGGGATTAATTCCTTAGTTTACTGTCTTTGATGTGAACTCACTGGTTTTTGAATTAAGAGAATATAAAGGCTGTTTAAAAACAGCCTTTATTAAATTTAGTTTTGATCAGCTTGAGATATTTTTGGATTTTTATCGATCTCATCTTGAGGAATCTTAAAAGTCCATCTTGCGTTTCCTGCTGGAAATTCAACTTCCCATCTGTAAGCATCACCTTTTCTAGAAATCCCTTTGTTTCTTCTTTTTAAATCAAACCAAGAAACACCAAGTTCTCCATATAGTTCTTTTCTTCTTTCTATTAAAATTTCATTAACTAAAGCATCTTTAGTAGTAGCTGTTGATAAAGTAGCAACTGCATCTCTAGATTTCACTAATTCAAATAAAACTTGTTTAGCTCCATTTAAATCTCCAGCTTCTGCTTTAGCTTCCGCTTCAATTAAATACATTTCTGAAGCTCTCATGAATACTAAATCACCAGATCTATCAGTTAAATCTCTAAACTTCTCCGTAGTAAATAATTTAGTCTGATTTGCAGTAGCTTGCTTTTTAATTAAAGATTTTCTAACATCAGTATCACTTGTAAATAAAGCTTGGAAATCTTTACTTACAAATATTTGATTATACCCAGGACTTGTATGGTCAATAAAAGAATAAAATCTTGCAAAACCACTTTGTTGGTCTGCATTAAATGGTAAAGCCCACATCCATTCATTATTGCTTATTGTATTAAATCCTGCTTTATAAGTAGCTTGATCCATTAAAGCATATGGTGCTTTTGCTTTAGCAGCATATTCAGCAGCCTTAGTCCAATTACCAATTTCTAAATAAACTCTTGCTAAAACACCTTCAGCAGCAGATTTATTAAATCTATATTTAGAAAGAGAGTTATTCATATTAGGAATAGCTTCTTCTAATAACTTAATAATTCTATCATAAGTTTCTTTAATAGTACCTCTACCAGTAGGCTCTTGACCAGAACTTAACGAAGCAGAATATACAGGGATACCTGGTTTTCCTTCACCTAACAAATAAGATCCAGAAAAATATCTCACTAAATTAAAGTAACTATATGCTTCTACAGCTTTTAACTCACCAACATACGCTTTCTTTTTAGCTTCTGGTAATTCAGATTTATTAATACCTTCAATATGTGTTCTAGCTATATTCGCTGTTGAATAAAAAATCTCCCAAGCCCAGTTAGTTCTTCTACCATTTGAATTTTCTGTTACATCCCATCTATGTTCAAAAATGTACCAGTTAAAATCAGGAACAGTTAAATCTGTACCCATAACTTCTGCTCCTAAATAGTAAGCCTTTGCTCCCCAAGTATCATGCCTTGAATTATAATCTCTTAAGTTTGAATATAATCCTGTAAAAGCAGCTTCAACCCCTGACTCAGTAGTATAAACAACAACGTCAGTTACAGATCCTGTTGGCTTAGGTTCATCTAAGAATTCATCACTACAAGATGCAAAACCTATGAATAAAGCCCCTATTAATGTATATTTAAATATATTTTTCATTGTAAAATTTTTATAGTGAAATATTAACTCCTAAAGACAATGTTTTTAATACGGTAGATCTGTTATCAGTAATACCATTAAAACTTTGTTCTGGATCATCTAAGTTATCCTCTCTTTTCCATGTCCAGTAGTTATCAGCAGAAAGGTAAATTCTTAACCTTCTAATTTTTAACTTTTCTAACATTTCTTGATCAAGATTATAACCTATAGAAATATTCTTTAAACGAATAAAATCACCTCTTTGTAACCATCTAGTAGATCTAGAGTTAAAGTTATCACTTGCTGTAGTTAATTTAGGTACATCGGTAACATCTCCATCTTTTTGCCAAGCATTTAAAACATTACTACTTAATTGTTCTCCTAAATTTCTAGCTTTCATTAAAGAAGCATAATCTGTATTATAGATATAGTTTCCAAATTTATAGTTAAAGTTTAATGATAAATCAATTCCTTTATATTCAAATTTAGTACCTAATCTACCTTCAAAATCAGGTAACGCAGACTTTCCTGTGAAATATCTAGTTGCCTCATCGTATTTAGATGTTTTCTCTCTTCCAGTAACTTTCCCAGAAGCATCAGTTACATCTTTATACCACTCAGGTGCTCCAGTTTTAGTGTTAACACCAGCCCACTCTCTCATATAAAACTCATAACGATCTCTTCCAGCTTCCCAACGGAAAGAACCATTATTTTCACTTTGTTTAAGATCTTCAATTCTATTTTTATTTGTAGAAATAGTAAAAGAACTTGTCCATCTGAAGTTATCGTTTTCAATGTTAATAGAGTTAACATTAAATTCAAAACCTTTGTTACTCATTTCACCAAAGTTTTTCCACTTTCCTAAATTTCCATTGTTTGTACCTCCTGATCCTAAAGATGGAACTGGTATGTCAAAATATAACAAGTCAGTTACTGTATTATTATAATACTCAAAACTACCGTATATTCTACTATTAAATAAAGAAAAATCTAAACCTATGTTTAATTTATTATGAGTTTCCCACTTTAAGTCTTTGTTTCCTAAAGCTGTAGGTGCTAAACCTCCATTTGTTAATACATTAAGACCTAATCCATACTCATCTATATAAGTAAACTGTTGGTTAATATTTTGATTACCTACAGTACCATAACTACCTCTTAACTTTAAAGAGTTCACTGTTTCACTACCTCTAAAAAACTCATCATAAATACTCCAACCTGCTGCAACAGACCAAAAAGTACCCCAACGATTATCTTTATAAAAAATTGAAGACGCATCTCTACGTACACCTGTACCAAAATAATATTTTTCTTTATAGTTATAATCTAACCTTCCAAAGAAACTATATAATCTATTTTTGTTTGTAATTGAACCAGCTGTAGTAGGTGTAGCTCCATTATCTAACTCTGTTAAATCATCAAAAACATATCCAGTTGCTGTAGCATTTACTCTATTGAATGTTCTATCATACATTTCTTGACCTAATAAAGCTGTAACATTATGATTTTCATTAAATGTATCTTTATAAGATAATGTATTGATAATGTTCCACGTTTTAGTAGTATTTCTTCTCTTACTACTTGATCTATTATCAACTTGCTCTTGAGCAGTTCCTACAAAGTGATTATTAAAAGTATTCTCTTCGTATAAATAGTTTGTATAATTTAACTGAGATTTAAAGTTTAATTTATCAGTAAATTTTAAATTTAAATATGGTGAAAAGTTAAATGTATTCCTTTCATATAAATTTGTACTTCCATAAGTTTCAGCTAATGGGTTATAATTACCAAAGAAACCTCTATTTTCAGCAAAATCATATTGCTTTTCTCCGTTTGCTCCTAAATTAAAACTTCCATCTGCATTTCTTTTATATAATGGATAAATAGAAGACACAGATCTAGCGTATTGAATATTATTAGCAAATAATGAACCACTTTGAGTAGGTATATTTGATTCACTAATTGTTACAAAAGCATTTGCTCCAACACTTAACCAAGATTTCACATCTGAAGAAAGATTAATTCTTCCGTTATATCTTCTAAAAGTAGAATTTAAACTAAATCCATCACTATCTAAAAAAGCTCCAGAAATAAAATATTTAGTTTTTTCAGACCCTCCTCTTAATACTAAAGATACGTCTTGTCTTGTAGCATTTTGAGTTAAAATATCATAATAGTTAGTACTATACAATAATCTTGCGTTATTTTTTATATTCCCATCTGTACCAACTGGTTCGCTAACACTATATGGATTTGCTTTTAAGTCATTTATCAAATTTGTAGTTGCAAAATTACTTGCTACCGCCTGAGTATCACCAGCATCCAATCTTGCATTTCTAATAGACTGCCAAGAAGTTGTTAAAATTTGTTCAGAATTTAAATAACTATAGTCATTCGTTGCTTTGTCAGAAAAACCATAACTAGTACTAATTTCAATAATCCCTTCTCCATTAGTATCAGATCCAGACTTTGTTTTAATGATAATAACTCCGTTTGCTCCTCTATTACCATATAAAGAAACCGCATCAGCATCCTTTAAAACTGAGTATGATTGTACATCATTAAAGTTAATTGAGTTTAAATTACCTGCAAACTGAGCTCCATCAACAATAATTAATGGATCAACATTACCTTGTAAAGAACCTACACCTCTAATTCTAATTGTTGGACTCGCCCCCGGTTGTCCTGATGTATTAACTAACGATAATCCTGAAGTTCCCTGTAAAGCTTCAGTTACAGTAGTAACTTTTAAGTCACCTACTTCCTTTGCAGTAACTACACTTACAGCTCCAATAATATCTTTCTTTCTTTTAGCACCATATGCTACAGATACAACAACTTCATCAAGAACATTTGCATCTTCAGTCATCCTTACATTAATGATAGATGATTGACCAACTACTTTTTCTACGTTTTCGTATCCCAAAAACATATATACAAGAGTATCTCCTGTATTTGCTTTGACAGTATAATTACCATCGATATCAGTTTCTGTTCCTTTAACAGTACCTTTAATTACAACACTTACCCCCGGTAATTGTCCTGCTTCATCACTAACAGTTCCTGTTATTGTTCTTTGCTGCGCACTTACGCTAACAATAAAACAAAAAAACGCTAGAAATGTTAAAGCCTTTTTGAAACTTTGCTTCATAAATTATTAAATTTTTATTAATTAACATTTATAAAAGTACAGGCAATACCGTATCAATAATCTTTATTTGAAGCAAACAGATAGTAATTTGATGTAAAAAAACCTTTTTTAGATGTAAATGAAAAAACCCACGAATCACAATAAAATGTTAATAATGTTAAAGTTTAAAATTACTTTCAAAGTACTGTCATTACTATGAATATTCTTTATTAGTTTTGTTAAAAAAACAGCTTAAAATTCAAGTTCTCCCTGTATATTATGTTTACACAAAATAAAAACATTGAGTTTTATTAGGTTTCAAAAAAAGACCATAAAAACCAATGATTCTTCCTTCTAAAAAGTTTTTATTTTTTAACAAAAAGCGTTTAGGGTTAATTATTATCGATTTGTTATAATTATATAAAAAAATATGTAAATGGAAATTTCTGCCTTAATAGTTGACGATGAAAATCTTGCAAGAATTAGAATAAAAAAATTAATAGAACAACATGGTTTATTAAACGTGATTGGAGATTGTTCTAACGGAAAAAATGCAATTGAAAAAATAAACTCTCTCAATCCTGATGTAGTTTTTCTTGATATAAAAATTAAAGATATGACAGGGTTTGATATTATTGAAAAAATAAGTCTTCCTAAAAAACCTATTTTTATTTTCGTTACTGCCTATAATGAATTTGCATTAAAAGCTTTTGATTATTTTGCTTTTGATTATTTATTGAAGCCATTTAAAGAAGATAGGTTTATAACCACTATAAATAAAATTGTAGAACAAAAACGTAAAGAAGAAATTTCTGGTTTTCAGCATAGTTTAGAAAACATTCTTGATATTGTAAAAGAAAAACAAATAACTGAACATCAAATAAATAACAAAAAAATAAGCATTAAATCTGGAAATAAAATTTCATTCATAGAAATCGATTCTATTAAATACATTTCAGCTTCAGGTTACTATGTAGAAATTTTTACAATGGATAATAAAAAGTATTTACTTCGTGAATCATTATCTAGTATAATTAATAGATTAAATTCAAATAGTTTTATGCGAATTCACAGATCTACAATTATAAATTCTAATTTTATAAATGAAATTATTACATCAAATTATGGTGAAACTGATGTAAAAATTAATGATAATAAAACTTTTAGAGTTAGTAAAGGGTATAAAAGGGAATTTCAAGAAATGATGGGGGTTAAATGAAAAAAAACAGGTTAACATTATTCTTCTCAATATTCTATGCCTTTATTTCTATTCTTCATTTAATTAAAGTTTACTACTTCAAATCAATTGGTTATAGGTACACTCAAAAAAGTTGGTTAGTATTATTAACTGATTCATTTTTAGACTATGTTTTAGTTATACTTTTTTTCATTGTTGTGAATAAAACAACTAAAAAATTGCTAAACAAAAAAAAGTCTTGGAAACAAATTGCAATATTACACATTACCCTTTCTTTTTTAATGAGTTTCATTATTGTTTTAGGTATTTATTTATTCCATATATCTAATGGAAACATAAAACTAAATAACCTTATGCTCAAAGAAGTTTTTAGATATATAATAGCCACAATTGATGTAAATATTTTAATTTATTTCTTCATTATATCAGTTATTTACTCTTATCATTATTTAAAAAAAAATCAAAGAATAGAAAAGGAGAAATCTATTTTAGAAAGGCAACTAATGAAAACAAGGTTAAACCTTATACGATCTAACCTGCAACCTCATTTTTTATTTAATACTTTGAATAGTGTTTCTTCACTGATAGACATATCTCCAAAAAAAGCGCAAGACACTATTGCTGATTTAAGTGATCTATTTAGAGAGTTATTAGATACTAAAGAAAAACTAACTACATGCTTAGAGCTTGAGTTATCTACACTAAAAAAATATATTAGTATTCTTGAAGTTCGATTTACAGATAGTTTTTCTTTTAAAACGATTATAAACGATAATTCAATTTTAAATGCCAAAATACCTTATCTCTTACTACAACCAATTATTGAAAATTCAGTTAAACACGGTTATTCATACGACCATGATAATTTAAATATTGTTTTAATAATTCAAAAAATCAATGACTGTATTCTTATCACCATTGAAAATGATGGAAAATCTCTTCCTGATGATTTTTGTCAAGTAAAAATGAATATTGGATTAGAAAGCACTATTGAAAGGTTAAAAAGTACCTTTAACGAAAATTACTCTTTTAAAATGAATAATAAAGATAAAGGAGTAATAACAAGTATCAGTTTTCCGTATATTGCCGTAAAAACAGTTGATCGATCAAATTAACAGAACAATTACATTAAAAACTACCCCTAAAAGAATTATCTCTTTAGTTCCTAGCCAAACAGAACTTTTAGTTGACTTAGGATTAGAAGATATTATAATTGGTATTACAAAGTTTTGTATTCACCCTAAACACCTAAAAAAAAACAAAACCATTGTTGGTGGTACTAAAAATATTAAAATTGACATAATCAAAGAGCTTAAACCTGATATTATTCTTTGTAACAAAGAAGAGAACACTAAGGAAATAGTTCAAGAATGTGAAAAAATAGCACCAACTCATGTTTCTGATATTTTCACTCTTGAAGATACTAAAGAGCTTATTAAACAATACGGCACTATCTTTAATCAAGAAACTGAAGCCTTTAATATCTTAGAAAAATTAAATTCTAAAATTCGAAGTTTTACCAAGTTCATAAAAGATAAAGACACTAAAAAAGTAGCATATTTCATTTGGAGAAAACCATGGATGGTTTCTGGAAATAATAATTTCATCAATCATCTACTAACCCTTAATAAATTTAGTAATATTTATGTAAACAAAGAACGCTACCCTGAGGTTGATATCACTAAAATTCAAGAAGAAGGAAACCCTGATTTAATTTTACTATCCTCAGAACCGTACCCTTTTAAAGAACAGCATGCTTTTGAAATACAAGAACACATTCAACACGCAAAAATACTTTTTGTTGATGGAGAAATGTTTTCTTGGTATGGCAGTAGACTTTTAAAAGCTTTTGATTACTTCAAACAATTACACAACAGAATTTGATATTTCTTTATTCAAATATTTCACTCTATTAAGTTTTTCTAAAACTTGCATTGCTTTAAATGCTGATCTATCACTTTTACATTCATCAACATATTTATAATCATTAGCTCTTTCAACCAATTTACGATACCTTTCTTCAAGATGCCTTTTATATTTATGTAATTGATTTATTTGTAGCATTATAGTTTTTATTAAACACCTTATAAATATACATAATTTTCGTTTACCAACACCACTTTTAACACTGAAAAACAGATATTTAACACAAAACAAGGCTCGCGCTAAAAATAAATCAATTACATAACTATTATGACTTCTTTTTTTATCTATTAAGTCTTTAATTTTATAGACTTCTTCATATTTTCTTTTATTAGTCTAACCTACTACTTTCCTTTTCATAAGTTACTACATAATTAAAGAATCTCTTATTTTAATAAAACAGTCAATAATTAACTTCTATCTTGTAATGCAAAAACTCTTCTAAGTAAATCAGTATTTCGTAATCCAACTTTTTGACGAATTCCTTTTTCTTCAACCGCTATCATTTGAAAAACTCCTTTTAAGGCCTCTGTTGTTACATAATCAGTTAAATCTGGATTAACTCTTTTCACAAATGGAATACTATTGTACTTAGATATTAAATTTTTCCAAACTTTATCAGCTCCCACTTTTCCAAATGAACTCTTAATTACCGGGTTAAACTTACCATATAAGGTCGTTTTTGTTTTTCCTTCTAAATATGAAGTTGCAGCATTTTGCTCTCCTAATAAAATATTTTTAGCATCATTAAAGGTAATTTCTTTAACTGCATTTACAAAAATAGGTGTTGCAGTTTTTACCGCATCCTCTGCAGCTCTATTTAAAACTTTAATTCCTTCATCTGCTATATTACTTAGACCAATTTTACGCAAAGCTTTATCTACGCCTTGTAGCTCTTTTGGTAACAAAATTTTCACTAATTCATTTCTATAAAATCCATCTTTAGATGTTAATTTTGATACCTGATGTTTAATTCCATTATCTAATGCCTGACGAAGCCCACTACCTATTTGACCTTGAGTTAAAACCCCTTTATTTGGTATTTGATTTACTACTTTTTGCAACTCAGCACAACCAACAAACTGGACAGCTATAAATACTATTAATATTTTTTTCATTTTTGATATTTTTATTAAACTCTTTTTATTTTAGAAACAATAACTCAATTATCGTCACTTTTATTTAAAACTATCTGTTTTTTTATCATAGCCATACGGACAATGTTTGCACCCACTTTTACAACAATATCCTCTTTTTAAATGATATTTTTCTGTAAAAACTTTATACCCCTGTTCATTTAGATAATAATCTTCTTTTTCTAACTCTACTCGTTGTCTATACATACTGCAAAAGTACCAATCAATTTTTAAAAGTAACAAAGTTTACACCAGAACTATAATAAGATATATAAATATAGTTCTTTAAAAATTGGTTTTATTATTTTTACACGATATGATTTTAACAAAGAAAATTGAAGATAAGAGTATTGTCTGGCTATCTCATAACAACCAATATATTGTTGTTGAAAATATTGTTGCCGATACACTTAATCTACTATATAAAGAAACTCCTATAAAAGAAATTTTCTCTACTTTATATAAATCAATAAACATACCTTATAATGAAGCTTCTGGTTTTATAACTGATATAAAAAAGCTCTTAAAAGAAAAGGTCGCAGAGGAAGAAACATTTTCTAGTCATAGCATTCCTAGTACTTTTCAAATTAGAAAATACTATAAAATAAATTCTAGCATATTTTTTATTGAATTCTTAAGTGATTATAGTTTTTCGTTAATCCATCCTAAGTTTGCACATTTAGAAGTCGATTCTCAAAACAAAATAGACTACCATTATAAAGTTTTTACTTCTAACGATTCTATTCATTTTTACATTGACAATATTCTAATTGGTTCATGGAAAACTTCCGAGAGTCACTATTTTCAAGGAAAATTCTCAATGAAAATTATTGAGCATACTCATAAGGAAAGAGAAGAAAATTGGATGGGAGTTTTTCATGCTTCTGCTGTAAGTAACGGAAAAAAATCAATTCTTTTTTTGGGTGATTCTGGCAATGGAAAAAGTACTTCTTTAGCATTGTTACAAGCTAATGGCTTTTCATGTTTAGCTGATGACTTTGTACCTATACTTTCAAAAAACAAAGAAGTTTATAGTTTCTCATCTGCTATTTCTATAAAAAAGAATAGTCTACCAGTTCTTTTACCTCTTTATCCTGAATTAGAAACTTCAGCTGAATATCATTTTAAAGCTTTAAACAAAATAGTTAGATATCTTCCTCCACAAAACACTAACTCAAAGCAACATCAGCCTTGTAAAACACTAGTTTTTATTAAATATAAAGCTGAAAGTGATTTAAAAATTACTAAAATTTCAAAACTTGATGCTTTTCAGCAATTAGTACCAGATTCGTGGCTTTCTCCAAGAACTGAAAATGCGACTTCTTTTTTAAATTGGTTTGACAACTTATCCTGTTATAAACTTACGTATTCTGATAATGAAAAAATGATAACATCTGTAAAAAAGCTTTTTTCTGATGACTTATAAAGAAACACTTTTTTTTGTTGGTAAATGTTTAACTATAACTCATGAGAAAAACAGTCGAAATACAGTTGAACAAGAAATAAAATCTAATAAAATAGATTGGGATAGCGTAGTTAAATTAAGCACGGCTCATTACGTGTTCCCTGCCCTATATTGTAATTTAAAACGTGCTGATTTTTTACAATATCTTCCTGATGATTTGGTTGAATACATGGAGCACATAACCAATCTTAACCGTAAAAGAAATCGACAAATTATAGAACAAGCAAAAGAAATCAACAGATTACTTTTAACCAATAAT
>JBELFC010000013.1:0-39772 GCA_042093175.1 Tenacibaculum sp.
TAGTACCGTTTGTTCCATTTGTACCAGCAGCACCTGTAGCTCCAGTAGCACCTGTTGCGCCATTTGTTCCGTTAGTACCATTAGTACCGTTTGTTCCATTTGTACCAGCGGCACCTGTAGCTCCAGTAGCACCTGTTGCGCCATCAGCACCGTTAAGGCCAGGAGTATTAGTAACTATTGCATCTGCTAAATCAGATAGAGGTATAGATAACGTTCCATTGCGATCAGTTATCTCGATATTGTCATTTTGTATTCTAAAAGAAGTGTTCGTTTCGTTTAAGGGGTCATTATCATTGTCATTGATAAGAGAACTTAGATTAACAGTACCCCCATTTTGTAAAGTTAACTCTTGAGTTAAAGGATTAAAAGTTAACTGTTGATTTGTTTGAGTAGTACACAAGCTATTCCATGTTAACCCTGTATATTGAAAAATACATTTGTGATCAGTATTGTATACAATAGCACCCTCTAGAGGTAAGATACTATTCATTTGAGTGTCATTAACTCTTGTAATAACAAGGGCTTTGCTATTACTTTCTAACTCTAAAATAGAGTTAGTATTTATTACATTTGGATTATTTCCTATTTTTACTTGAGCGTAAAAGGATTGATGTACAAGTATAACAAAAAATAAAGACAAAAATATCTTCATAATACTTAGGGGATTTAAGTTGCGTGCTTTAATCATTAGTCTTGTTTAATAGTACTAATAATTAGACACTTATTTACTCTGCTAGGTCACAAAAATAAAAAATTAATTTAGATTTTTAATGTTTGTAACGTAATTTTTTAAATTCAACATCTCATTAATAAACAGCTTAGAACTTTTATACGGTACATTGAATTGGGTATGATTTGTAGTTGCAATTTGATATAAATTATTCCAATGTAAACGTATCTCTTTTAAAGCTTTTAGATAGTTGTAATTTTTACTATCGTATATATGAGTGGGTTCAGCTAATATACCATTTATTTCTAATATTTTTAAATTTATTCCTTTTTGTAGTTCTTCAAAGGTGTTATATTTAATATCTAGTCTTCCATAATACCATCCATCAATGGATTTGTTTATTTTGTCAAATGTATCGATTAACTCTATGTTTATCAAGTGGTTACCGTTTATGAACTGAGTTCCTTTACAGTGGTTTCCAATAACAGAAAGTTTAATTATTTCACTTTTTTTAGGGATGGTATTTAATTTTAAAGGATGTGTTTCATTAATTATATCAAAATATAATTGAGCTCTATTGTCTTTTAAAACTAATTCTTTTAATGTAGAGTGTCCATTTCCTGTAACTGATAAGAATTTTTTTAAAGTTATGGATGTTATTTTACCTTTAGATTCATTTGGGTTTCGGTGGTAAAATATACCGCATTCATTTTTGTAATCAATATATTCTTGGACTATAATATTGATTGGATATTTTTTTAAATATATTAGTAGTTCTTGATTTGAATTTATTTTTTTTACAAGTAGGCCTCGAAAGCCAACATCTGGTTTGGCTATTAAAGGATATGAAATATTTGCTTCCTCAATTTCTTTAATTACAAGGTCAATTTTAGATTTAGGTAGTACTAGGATAGATTTAGGTCTAAATTTTTCAGGAATAAGGCACATGGTAGCAAATTTACTTTCAGTTCCATTACCTGAACTTTTAATGCTAGGATTTGCTGCTGTAAAAAAAGCAAGATGTTTAGCCTTATAAGCTAAATAGAAAGCATAAGGTAGGTTTGGTATGTATAGCATTGAAGAGGGCCAATACTCCCAATTAAATATTTTATAAAACTTGTTTTTAATTTTCAAATTTTATTAATTAAAAAGTGAATCTAATATATTCTTAAAAGTTTTAAAACCAAAGTAAACGGTGTATAGAATTAAAAATACACCAATTACAAGTAATGAGTATGCGATTATTATTTTAGGTTGGTCAGTGAAAACTTTTAAAGCTTTAAAAGAAGTATTAAGTACTATAGGAGATAGTATTAATAGACCTAGTAAAATAAGTAGTCTTTTTAAGTTTTTGTCAAATGAATTGTCTTTACTCATTTTTATAGTTTTTTATAGCGTTTCTAACATTGCCGTATTTTTTAATTAGATTACTAGCACTTTGTTGGTCGATTTTTAATTCAGAAACTAACATTTTTATACCTCTTTCTACTAATTTGTTGTTAGATAATTGCATATCTACCATTTTATTTCCTTTGATTTTTCCTAATTGGATCATGGTGGCTGTAGAAATCATATTGAGAACAAGTTTTTGTGCAGTACCAGCTTTCATTCTTGAGCTACCTGTAACAACTTCGGGGCCAACAACTATTACAATTGGAAATGATGCAGTTAAAGCTAAGGGGCTTTTTTTATTACATGTTATACAGCCAGTAGTAATTCCTTCAGAATTACATTTTTCCAAAGCAGCGATAACATAAGGAGTTGTTCCTGAAGCAGCAATTCCAATTACAACATCGTTTTGATTTATATTGTGTTTTTTTAAATCAATCCACCCTTGTTCTGTTGAGTCTTCTGCAAATTCAACAGCTTTCCTTATAGCTATATCTCCACCAGCAATTAGGCCTACAACCAAATCATGAGATACGCCAAAAGTAGGAGGGCATTCACTAGCGTCAACAATACCTAATCTTCCACTAGTTCCAGCTCCAATATAAAATAATCTTCCTCCTTTTTTTAATTTAGCAACTATTTGTTCAATTAATTTCTCAATTGAAGTTAGTTCTTTTTGGATGGCTAGAGGAACTGTTTTGTCTTCATTATTAATATTAGTTAATAACTCGAAAAGCTTCATCTTTTCTAAGTCATTGTAATTTGAATCTTGTTCTGTTGTTTTGGTGAAGTTCATACATCAAAGTTACAAACTTTGAAAGTAAACTCAATAAAAAAATATAATAAGTGACGCTTTAAAAAAAGTAGTGTCTTAAAAATAGATTAACAAAAAATTAAATACATATGGAAACAATACAGAATGCACTGACTAACTTTTATAATTCAATAGCTTCAGGAATGGGAGATTGGGGGTTGAAATTGATAGGGGCTTTAGCCGCTTTAATAATTGGATTATGGGTTATTAGAATTTTAGTTAAAGGAGTTTCAAAGGTTTTTGAATCTAAGCATATAGATGAAACTTTACGTCCTTTTTTAATAACACTTATAGGTTTTGTTTTAAAAGCGTTATTGATTATTTCAATAGCAGGTATAGTTGGAGTACCTACAGCAACCTTTGCAGCTCTTATAGCGGGTGTAGGGATTGCAATTGGAGCAGCTTTTAATGGTTCATTAGGGCATTTAGCTTCGGGAATTATGTTGCTTATTTTTAGACCTTTTAAAGTAGGAGATTTAATTAAAACAAACGGTGCTTTTGGGTTTGTTAAAGAAATATCAGTGTTTGTCACTGTCATAGAGACTTTTCAAAATGAAACTGAAATTATACCAAATTCAGCAATAACATCAGCAAAAATTACAAATTTAACTAAAGTAGGAAGCTTACGTGTAGATATGCCATTTGCAATTCGATATGGGGCAGATATAAAGAAAGCGAAAGAGATTGTAATGGATGTTTTAATTAATGATATAAATGTTTTAAAAGAGAAAGGTAAACAGCCTAGAGTTGCGGTTAATAATTTAGGAGAGAATAGTGTTGAGTTATTGGCTTTGCCTTATGTGAATTGTGAAGATTATTGGGATGTGTATTGGGATACTAGGCAAAAAATAGTTGAAGAACTAGGGGTAGCTGGCTTTGATGCTCCTTTGCCACAAAGAATTGTTACTATGGTTTCATAATTTGTTTTGATTATTGAGTAACAAAAAAAGCAGGTGATATATCACCTGCTTTTAAATTTTATGTATGAGAATACTATTAAAAACTTTCTAAGATAGTATTTAATGTTTGGCTAGGTTTCATAATATCGTCAGCCAATTTATCATTTGGTTCGTAGTATCCATCTATATTTACTGCTTTTCCTTGAACAGTGTTTAGTTCGTTTACTATAACAGATTCATTAGTGATCATTTTTTCAGCTAAAGAACTAAATTGAACTTTTAATTCACTGTCTTTATTTTGAGAAGCTAATGCTTGAGCCCAATACATTGCTAAGTAAAAATGTGAGCCTCTATTGTCTAATTCTCCTGTTTTTCTTGAAGGCCCTTTTTTGTTTTCTAATAATTTATCAGTAGCGTCGTCAAGAGTTTCTGCTAAAACTTTAGCTTTAGAGTTGTTGTTAGTTTCGCCTAGATGTTCTAAAGAAACAGCTAAAGCTAAAAACTCACCTAAAGAATCCCAACGTAAATGATTTTCTTCAACTAATTGTTGAACATGTTTAGGAGCAGAACCACCTGCACCAGTTTCAAATAATCCACCACCGTTCATTAATGGAACAATAGAAAGCATTTTAGCAGAAGTACCAAGTTCTAAAATAGGAAATAAATCAGTTAAATAATCACGTAAAACATTACCAGTAACTGAAATAGTATCTAAACCTGCTTTAACTCTTTTTAAAGTGTATTCTGTAGCTTCAGCAACTGATTTAATAAGGATTTCTAATCCATCAGTATCGTGGTCTTGTAAATATTTTTTTACTTTAGTTATAATTTCTGCATCATGAGAACGGTTTTCATCTAGCCAGAAAACAGCAGGAGTTTGAGTTGCTTTAGCACGAGTTACTGCTAATTTTACCCAGTCTTGGATTGGAGCGTCTTTTACTTGACACATTCTCCATATATCACCTTCTTCAACAGAATGTTCTAATAATACAGTTCCATTATCGTCAATTACTTTAATAGCTCCGTTTGAAGCTACTTCAAAAGTTTTGTCATGTGAACCATATTCTTCTGCCTTTTGAGCCATTAAACCAACATTAGGAACTGTACCCATAGTTGTAGGGTCGAAAGCACCATTTTCTTTACAGAAGTCTATAGTTGCTTGATATAAGCTAGCATATGAGCTATCAGGAATTACTGCTTTTGTATCTTGTTGCTTGCCTTCTTTGTTCCACATTTGACCAGAAGTACGAATCATAGCAGGCATAGAAGCATCAATAATAACATCAGAAGGAACATGTAGATTGGTGATGCCTTTATCAGAATCAACCATAGCTACATCAGGTCTGTTTGAGTAAACAGCTTCAATATCCGCTAAAATTTCATTTCTTTTTTCTTCAGATAATTCATTAAGATTACCTAATAAATTACCAAAACCATTGTTAACATTTACACCAATTTCATTAAATGTTTCCGAATGTTTTGTGTATAAATCTTTAAAGAAAACTCTTACAGCATGACCAAAAATAATAGGGTCAGAAACTTTCATCATTGTAGCTTTCATGTGTAATGAAAACAAAATATTTTTATTTTTAGCATCAAGTACTTGAGTTTCTAAAAAGTTTAATAATGCCTTTTTGTTCATTACTGTTGCATCAATAACTTCATCCGCTAATAAAGATACTTTTTCTTTTAATACAGTAATATTTCCTTTAGTATCTGTGTGTTCTATTTTAACATTTGTAGCAGAAGTAACCGTAACCGATTTTTCATTGTGAGCAAAGTCGCCTTCAGTCATTGTTGCTACATGTGTTTTAGAGTCTGAAGACCAAGCCCCCATTCTATGTGGGTTTTTCTTTGCGTAGTTTTTAACTGCTTTAGGAGCACGACGATCAGAGTTACCTTCACGTAATACAGGGTTTACAGCAGATCCTTTTACTTTGTTATATAAGGCTAAAACATTTTTGTCTTCATCAGAGTTTATTTCTTCAGGATAATTAGGTAATGCGTATCCTAAAGCTTGTAATTCTGTTATTGCTGCTTTTAATTGAGGAACTGAAGCTGAAATATTAGGTAGCTTAATAATGTTCGCTTCTGGTTTTTTTGCTAATTCTCCTAAAAAAGCTAAAGCGTCTTCAACGCGTTGCTCTTCTGTTAAATAACTAGAGAAGTTGGCAAGAATACGACCAGCAAGAGAAATATCTTTAGTTTCAATTTCTATATTTGAAGATTTAGTAAATGCTTTTACTATAGGTAAAAACGAACGAGTAGCTAACGCAGGAGCTTCATCCGTTTTTGTATACATGATTTTAGCCGTTTTATTCATAAGTAAAAATTAAATTAATTATTTTGAAGTCAGGCAAATTTATGAATATATCGTGAAATTTTTAGTGAAAAATTCTTATTAATTAGCTGTTTTGATTGTCAAATTAATAATTATAGAGCTGTTTTTAGAGATTTTATTATTGAAAATAAAAGGGTATTAGTTTATTTTATCCAAGGATGCTTTTTTTTTGAATAAAAAGATTACTAAAAAGTAGTTGTTCAAAGCTACCTAAGTGAGTTTTATATATTAAATAGAATTGCGGTTAAAAGATTTGTCTTTTTTGTTATTCTTAGTTTGCTAGATAAGTATTAATGTAAAGATAGAAGGAGTTATTAACGATAATATTCAAAAAAAAAAGCACCATATAAGTTATATGATGCTTTTTAATTTTTAAGAAATTAAGATTAAAATCTTTTTTCTTTAATTCTTGCTTTTTTACCAGTAAGACCTCTGAAATAGTAAATACGAGCTCTACGGATTTTACCTTTTTTGTTTATTTCTATTTTTTGAATAGCAGGTAAATTAATAGGGAATATACGCTCAACACCAATAGTACCAGACATTTTTCTAATAGTAAATGTTTCAGAGCTTCCGCTACCTCTTTTTTGAATAACTACACCTCTAAAAAACTGAGTACGTACTTTCTCACCTTCTCTAATTTCGTAGTATACAGTAATAGTGTCTCCAGCTCCAAATTCTGGAAAATCGTTTTTTGTTACAAATTCGTCTTGTACAAATTTAATTAAAGATTCCATCTTAAATATTTTTTATAGTTTACTAAAACAACGTACACGATTCTCGTCAGAGGTTATTTTTTGTGGGTGCAAATTTATGTTTTTTTTCTGATATAAAAAGGTAAAGAGTAATTTATTTTTATGTTATTATTTTTTATAGTTATTTTAATAAAATGTTCTTTTAAAGTTAATTAGGGCTGTATTAGTTATGCTAAATTAAAATGTAATTAAAGTTTTTTAAACAATCAGTAGATAGTTTTACAATATAAATAAAAGATATATTTTATTATGAGTAAAAGTATTGCTGTAAGATTTAAAAATAAAAGTAAAGCCAATATTTGGCTTGATGGAGTTAAGAATGTACTTGTTCTTTTAAGCTTAAGAATTAAAAGACAAACGTATTTTGTTTACGGAGTGTTTTTTATTGTTTCATTTTTATTAGTAATTTTATTCAATAAGTTTTTCCTTCATTTAAAAATAAATCAATTTCATACTTCATTTCTTGATGCATTTTTTAAGTACAGTACTTTTTTAGGTGATGGAGTAATGTTTGGAGTGTTAGTTTTACTTTTTGTGTTTGTTAAACGTAGAATAGCACTGGTTTTTCTTATTAGTGGTTTGCTAACATTATTAGTTACACACTTTTTTAAGAAAATTATTTTTAAAGGTATACCACGACCAGTTGGAGTTTTTGGAGAAGATTCATTGTATTTAGTAAACGGAGTTAAAATGGCATTATGGAATTCTTTTCCTTCTGGCCATACAACAACAGCTTTTGCTATTTTTACAATATTATGTTTATATTTTACTAAATGCAAGTCTCAATATTTATGGATTTCTTTAGCTATCATAGCTGGTTTATCTAGAGTGTATTTATCGCAACACTTTTTAATAGATGTTTTTGTAGGGTCTTTTATTGGTATTGCAATAGGTTTTATAAGTATGGGGTTATTCTACAAGTATGAAAGAAGTATTTAAGTGAAGTATAAAATATCTTATAAAAGAGCAGTTTATGTATTAATTGTTGTTAGTACATTATTAAGAGTTTTTTTTGCGAATCAATTAGAATTTGGTAACGATGAAGTATATTATTGGTTGTATGCTAAGTATCCTGATATTAGCCATTTTGACCATCCGCCATTTGTTGGTTTTTTTATTCAGTTATTTACTTTTGATTTGTTTTTTGATAGTGAATTAGCTATTCGATTAGCAGCTATAATACCTGGAAGTATTAATATGTATTTATTATTTTTAATTGGCTGTAAAATAAAAAACGAGTTGGTAGGTTTTTTATCAGTTATATTATATAATTTAAATATATATGCTTTAATAATAGCAGGAACATTTATTTTACCAGATGCACCATTACTTTTTTTCTGGTTACTAAGTTTTTATTTTTTGATAGAAGCATTACCTTTAGAGCCTTCAAAAGATACAAGAAAAAAACTTTTTATAGCTTTCTTTTTTATTGCATGCGCCATTTATTCAAAATACCAAGCAGTATTTTTATTGGTAGGAGTTGTATTATATATTGTTTTTATAAATAGGACTTGGTTAAAAGATTGGTCTTTTTATCTATCATTTATTTTTCCATTAATTACAGTTTCGTTGATCGTATATTGGAATTATCAGCATGATTTTATTAGTTATAAATTTCATAATAATAGAGTTTCATTGTTTAGTTTTTCTTTTAATAAAGACTCATTTTTAAGAGAAGTATTAGGTCAAATAGTATACAATAATCCGTATATTTTTTTTTCAATATTTATAATGATTGTAGCTTTAATCAGGAAGAAATTCATACTTGAGAAAAAACAGTTATGGTTATTTATATTTTTTTCATTTCCATTAATATTCACGACAATTTATTTGTCTCTATATAAAGATACTCTTCCACATTGGTCAGCAATATCTTATGTAACATTATTGCCATTGCTAGCTGTATATGTTCATAAGAATAAAAACATAGAAAGAAATTTAATGAGAGGAGGGGTAGTTTTAATGATGTTATTGATTTTTACTTCTATTGAAATTAACAAAGGATGGTTTTTACCTATTGATGAAAATATTAATAAAGAAAAGTTTAATAATAAGGATGCTTTGATGGATATGTATGGATGGAAACAATTATCAGCTAAAATAACATCACTATTAGAGCTAGAACACTTGAAAAGTATACCAATTATTTCAGACAAATGGTTTCCTTTAGCACATATAGATTATTATATAGCAAGGCCAAATAAAATGGATGCTTATGGAGTAGGAGAATTATCGGACATACATAAGTATTATTGGATAAATAAGAAAAAAAAGAAACTTACCTCGAAAGAGGTTTTATACCTAACTGATAGTAGGAATTATAGAAGTCCTAAAAGTGTTTATGGAAAAAGTTTTAATCAATATAATTTATTGAAAACGATTCCAATTAAAAGGAATGATAAAATAGTTAAATATGTTTTCTTGTATTTATTAATTAAGGATTAGTTGTATAATTTTCGCAGTAAAAAACCCAGAATTTACGAATTTCTTTTCCTTTTTTAGATACAATAATTGGTTTTAATTCTGTTACTTTTGAAAAGTAAAGGTTTAATTCGGGAATAGTATTTCCTTTTTTATTCCTTGTTTTAAATCGCGTGTCAGAATCTATAAAAATAGCATTTTTTCCATTTAGCATGCTTAAATCATCTCCTAAATAATCAAAATGAAGTGCATGTTTGCCAATAATATTTTGTGCATATACTTTGTTTTCCATGTAAAAATTTAAGACTGCTGATGTTTTATATTTATCATCAGAAAAAACAAAAGTATTTGGAAATTGATTTTGTAGTTTTTTAGTTTCAATAGCTAAATCTTCCCAGCCTACCCATGTATCATCACTTTTTATTGGTGCTAAATAAAATAGTACTTGCAAACTAATTAAAAAATGAAACACTATTGATGTTATTAATTGAGCTTTTAATAGTTTTTTATTAATAAACATCCCTGCTAAAATAATACCTGTAATATATGAAGGCATTAACCAATTTAATTTAACCCAATAAACAGGTGTTAAAGAGAAAAAACCTACAAAAGTTGGAATAAAAAAGGCGAGTAAGAATAATGTTTTTGAACTTGGAAGTTTAAATTTGGTTAAAGCTCTTTTAATATATTTAAAAGTAAAAACAATAAAAACACAAAATAAAACGGGTAATAGTAAAAATAATTGATGGCCTACAGCTCCAAAGAAATACTTTGGATTAATATTAAAGCCAGATATAGAACCAGTTCTATTTGAAGATTGAAATAAGAAAGAAGCAAAATCATGTTGATAATTCCACCACCAAACAGGAAACGTAATTGCTACAGATATAATGATACTAAACCATAACCATGGTGATATTATTAATTTTCTATACTTATTTGAAAAAAGAATAAAAGCTAAAAGTCCAAATTGTAATAATAAAGCAGTGTATTTACTATTAAAGGCCAAACCCATTGCAACACCACCATAAATCCAAAACCATTTTTTTTCTTCAAAAATAGCTTTATATAAAAATAAAACACTCAAGGTCCAAAACAGTAATAATGGAACATCTGGAGTTGAATTAAATGATAAAATAGAGATGAATAGGGTAGATGTTATTAATAAAATAGCTCTTTGTAATTTTTGTTTAGATAAAAAGCAAGAGGCTAATTTGTAAAAACTAAATATAGTAAGAGAGGTAACAATAAAATCGGCACATTTAACAACAAAAACAGTTTTTCCAAAGATTAAAGTAAATCCTCTTAAAATATATCCAATCATTCCTGGATGATCAAAGTAAGATAAAGATAAATTTTCTCCATAAAAGTGGTAATATGCATCTTGAGGCATAAGTCCCATGAAAGGAAGTAAAACAAATCTAAAAAGTTGAAAAGCAATAACAATACTTATTGCTGGGTATTTTTGAAAAAATGCTTTTAGTGTATCCAAGTTTGTTATTTTTACTCAGTAATCAATTATTTTAAACTAGATGAGTTATATTTATTCATCAAGTAAATCTGGTCTAATTTGTTGAGTTCGTTCATACGCTTTTTCACTTCTCCATTCTTCTATTTTAGGGAAATTACCCGATAATAAAACATCAGGAACTTTTAAGCCATCATATTCAGAAGGTCTTGTGTATACAGGAGGTGATAATAAATTATCTTGAAAAGAATCAGTTAAGGCAGATTGTTCATCACCTAAAACTCCAGGAATTAACCGAATTACAGCATCACATAAAATTGCAGCTGCTAATTCACCACCTGTTAAAACATAGTCACCAATAGATATTTCTCTAGTAATAAATTTATCACGTACACGTTGATCTACACCTTTATAATGACCAGTTAAAATAATAATATTTTCTTTTAAAGAAAGTGTATTAGCTGTGGCTTGATTTAATGTTTTGGCATCAGGAGTCATGTATATGATTTCATCATATTTTCTTTCTGATTGTAGTTTTTCAATACATTTAGCAATAGGTTCTATCATTAAAACCATTCCTGCTCCACCACCGAACTGTGTATCGTCTAATTGGCGATAATTACCTAAACCATATTCACGTAAATTATGAAAATGAACTTCGGCTAAACCTTTATCAATTGCACGTTTCATCATTGAATGTTCAAACGGGCTTTTTAGTAGTTCTGGAGCTACAGTAATAATATCTATTCGCATAGGCGCAAAGATATATCTTTTAAAGAAAATTATAGAGGGAATATTTTATTGAATTTGGAAGGGAGTTCTTTAGTTATAAAAATCCTTTCTTTAGTGAACGGATGTATAAACTCTAAAGAAGAAGCATGTAAATAGAGTCCCTTTCCTTTAAGTATAAGGCCATTGATATAGTATTCTTTATCTCCTAAAATAGGATTTCCTATAGCTAATAAATGCTTTCTTAATTGGTGTTTCCTTCCTGTTTTCGGTTTAAGAGAAACTAAATTAAGGAAGCCAAATCGTTCAGATACAACAGAATTTGCTATTTCATAGCCTGTAAAGGCATTTTTAGAATCTATAGATATATTTATTTCACCAGTTTGTTTCATCTTACCGATACTAATTGCATGGTATGTTTTTTGAATAGTTTTATTTTCAAATAATTTATTTAAAGCAATAATACTGGATTTTGTTTTGCCAATTAAAAGTAAACCACTTGTAGGGTAATCTAGTCGATGTACTGGTCTTGGTCGAACAGCATCTATTTGTAAGCTTTTTTGTAAATTTTGTGTAAGTGCATTATCAATAGTTGCGAATGAATTCCCACTAACTAAAATTCCAGAAGGTTTATGTATGATGGCTAAATAGTCGTCTTCAAAAAATATTTCTAATGGGAAAATGAATTTTTTAGCATTTATTTCTTTTTCAGATTCTAGTAGTTCTATTATTTCACTTCCTTTTATAAATAAAGCAGTAGAAGCAATAGTTCGGTTAACAAGGATTAATCCTTTTTTAATAGCTTTTTTTAAGCTCGACTTAGTTGAAACGGTATTAAAAATTCCAACACCATATTCTTGTAAACGAATAGGTTTTTCTAGTAAAGGAACTTTATGTGTTTCAGAAATTTTCAAATAAATAAGATTTAAAAAAGTTATTGAGTCAAAATTAAACAATCTAAGGTTAAGTTAAATAAACTATTATTAAAAACAACGGAATATGAGTTTATGGAAAAAAAGTAATAATGAAAACTTTGTTATCAATAAGAGAACGTTCATGTATGTTTTTTTATCACTAAAAGAAATTATAGAAAAAAAGAATTTATTAGTAATTAATTTTAAGATACTAAAAGAAGTGCTTTTATAACCAAACTAACCCCCTAATAATATCAACTAACTTTTGAAAACAGATAACTACATAATAGTTGGGTCTGATCATAATCCTACTCTCTCAAGAATAGTAAAAGAAATTGATGAGTTACAAGGATTTAGTAATGTAACTGTAAACTCAGTATCGTTATTAAAACAATTATTAATTTCAATTTCCCCCAAACTTATTATTCTTAGTTTTAAGAATAATAAGAAACAAATTGATCAATTATTTAAATTAAATACTAATTTTTTACCTCCAATTTTATGTCTAAATAATAGGTATGAAAAACTTAATTTTACTTTTGAAAAAGTTCCAGTAATAGTTCAGTCTTTAGAAAATAGCTTAGACAATAAATATTTATTAAATAATATAAGAAGTATATTATCAATAAAAGTAGATGGAGGAGTATCAAAAGTAAAAAAAGAAAAACAATTAAGTTTTGTTTTTGAAAATAAAAATTTAGCTCGCTATGTACTAGAGCTAGATCAAAAAAAAGAACTATTAAAAAGAATGACAGAAAAAATAAAAGAAGTATACGTTTCAGTTGATCAGAATACAAAGAAAAGATTAAATTCAATTATAAATAATATAAAGTTAGACGATTCTACAACACATTGGGATGACTTTAAAGTATATTTTGAAAATATAAACCCAGGTTTTATTACTCATTTGTGTTCAAAATATCCTTGTTTAACCTCAAAAGATATTAAGTACTGTTGTTATTTAAAAATGAATATGTCTAATGAAGATATTCGATACATTTTAGGTATAAATAAAGAAAGTGTTCGTACACATAAGTATCGTTTAAAAAAGAAAATGATTCTAGAAAAAGAACAAGATTTAAAAATGTATATCAATTCTTTTTAAATACTATATAACTATAAAATTATATAAAAAAGTGACCTTAAAGGGTCGCTTTTTTTATTGTAAAAAATGTAAAGAGAATTTTTGTTTGTATACGATTTGTCTATGAAAAAAAACAATTTAAATTTTATGTCTATGTTTTGTGTACTGTGTTTTTTAGGTAGCATTTTATGTATTCCCTAATTTTGGAATAACCAAACTACTAACTACTATTTATAATGATTTTAAAAGCATTACAATTTACAAACAGAACTTTAAATCAGTTTTTAAAAAACAAATTCGGATTAAGTGACGATGTTGTTGTAACTAATAAAATTATTGATCAAAACGGAACTGTTCCTATAGAGAATCAAAATAAAGTAATCATTACTTTAATTCATGTAGAACAAGAAACAGTAAAGTCTTTTTACAGAAAAAATAAACAATTAAATGATGGTAATTATGAAAATAAACCATTAGATGAAAGATACAATTTATACCTTTTAGTAGCTCCAAATTTTGAACAGTATGATGAAACTTTAAAGTTTTTAAATGCTACAATTCAGTTTTTTCAAATAAATGGAGTATTAGATGCAAACAAATCTTCAAAAATACCTAAAGGTATTTCTCGTTTAGAGTTTGAGTTTGAAAAAGGAGATGATTATTTACAAATGCATAATTTATGGAGTGCATTAGGAGCTAAATACCAGCCAAGTGTAATTTACAAAATGCGATTAATTACTATAGTATCTGATGAAATTAATGCATTTGAATCTAGTGTTAATGTAACTTCAAATAGAACAATAGATGATTAGCAGTAGTTTTCAAACGGTATTTAATTTAGAGGTTACTCATACCTATTATGAAAATAATATATGTAAAGGTTTAGTGTATAAACCAACAAAAGAAACACAAACCATTCTTAACAAGTTTTTTTTTAAGTCAAGAATTACTGACACAGGTTTTGGGTTATATACTGATACAAAAAGAAGTATAGCGTTTTTTTTAAATTATTTAACAGAAGTAACTGGAGAAACATCATTTCATTTTGAAGCAAATACATTAAATCCACAGTTCTATCAAATAACAGATTTGCCCATTAATAAAATAGGAGTAATAATTTATAAAAGCAATTGGGTGATTCCTAGCTCAAAAGCAACACCAATCGTATTAAAATCAAATTTTATACCTACTAAAGAAGCAAATGTGGTTTTCAAGGTTTCTATTGAATTTAAAGATATTATATCACAATTTGAAAACAATATAACACCTCTTTATCAAATAAAATTTAAAGCAAGAGTAACACAATGGAATTATTTGGTGATGAATAGAAGTCGTCAAAATTTAGGAAGTCTTTCCATTGAAAGTAAATCAAGTATAAAATTTAAAGGCCCCGTTGAGGTAAATCTTCAAAACGGAGAGAAAGCACAACGATTTACTACAGATAAAGAACTATTAAAGCTTACAGAAATACCTAAATATAGTTTTGATTTAATCAGTTTAACCAAAAAAAATGGATTGGATAGAACCAAAATCATATTTAAGGGTTTACCAAACCCAAACCCGAGTGTAATAGAAGTAAATACAAATCAAGTAGAACCTCTTGTAGCTTCATTGATGTATGTATATGTATAAAGATCAAATTAACTAATAATGAATATAATTAAAATGTTTTATGAATTTATCAACCATTAAATCTCCAGGGGTTTATATCAATGAAGTAAATGCTTTTGGTAATTCAGTAGTACCCGTTGCTACTGCGATACCAGCATTTATTGGATATACACCTCAAGCTATGTACGAAGGGAAATCGTACACGAATGTGCCTAAAAAAATTACATCATTCGCAGATTTTCAAGCTATTTTTTGTTTGCCAAACCCACCTGCGCCAGCAGATCCTGCTAAACAATATGATCCTGAGTATTATTTAGTAAAACAAGATAGCCAACCAACATCAGGAGACTATATGATGATAGGAAGCGATTTTTATGCTATTCTTCCAGATCCGAATACAATTTATTATTTATACAATAGTATTAAGTTGTTTTATGATAATGGAGGAGGAGATGCTTATATTGTATCTGTAGGACCTTATGGAGAACCTTCAAATACACCTGCAACAGTTGGTGCACAAATAGTAAATCCGAACGTACAAAAAAACGATTTAACAAATGGTTTAGACTTGTTAAAACAAGAGCAAGAACCAACTATGTATATCTGTCCTGAAGCTACTTTATTATCAGTAGATGATAATGCTTCTTTAATGCAATCAATGTTATTGCAATCTACAGAAATGCAAACAACAGTATGTATTTTTGATATTATTGGAGGTAATACACCAGATCCTATTAATTATACAGAAGATATTACAACTTTTAGAAACTCCACAGGATCAAACGGATTAGACTATGGAGCAGCTTATTATCCATTTGTAGATACTACAGTAATGCAAGCTTCAGATATAGATTATACAAACTTATTTGGAGGAGATGTAACACAATTACAAGCAATATTGAGTCCTGCAGATAACCCTAATGAAACTGTAAATACGATTATAGCAAATATTCAAAATCCACCAGATGGAGAAGCATTAACAGTAAGTCAATATAATAATTCGTTATTAGTAGCAAGTCCTACTTACAGTACTATTATAGCACATGTGTTACAAGATGCAAACTTATTACCTCCAAGTGGTGGTATGGCAGGAGTAATAACTACAACAGATAATCAGGTAGGTCCATGGCAAGCTCCGGCAAACACATCAATGGTTGACGTTGTTAATTTACCTATCAAACTATCAGAAACACAACAAGCAGATTTAAATGTTGATGCAGTTTCAGGTAAATCTATTAATGCAATTCGATTTTTTAATGGATTGGGAATTTTAGTTTGGGGAGCAAGAACACTAGATGGTAATAGCCAAGATTGGAGGTACTTATCAGTAAGAAGAACAATGATCTTTTTAGAGCAATCATGTAAACTCGCTGCCAATGCATATGTTTTTGCACCTAATGATAAAAATACATGGGAAGCTGTAAAAGCAATGATTTCTAGTTTCTTAAATGATATTTGGAAGCAAGGAGGTTTACAAGGAGCAAGTGCTGCAGATGCTTTTTCTGTAGAATGTGGCTTAGGAGCTACTATGACATCTGAAGATATTTTAAATGGATTTATGAATGTTACTGTAAAAGTAGCAATTGTAAGACCTGCAGAATTCATTGTATTAACATTTCAACAACAAATGGCTACATCTAGCTAATTAGAAATGTATTAAAAAGATAACCAAATAAAAAACTAATATAAAAAATAATATTATGGCAACAGATGATGGAAGCGTACAAGGCGCAACATGGCCCATGCCAAAGTTCCGATTTGAAGTAGATTTAGGGACTGAATTAACTGGAGTTGCATTTCAAGAAGTTTCTGGAATGGATGTAGAAAACCAAATAATAGAATATCGAAAAAGTAATAGTAAGCTGTTTTCTACCGAAAAAATGCCAGGAATTGTTAAGTACGGAAACGTAACTATGAAGCGTGGAGTTTTTGTAAACGACAATACTTTTTGGGATTGGCATGAAGAAATTAAAATGAATACAATTAAGCGTAGAACAGTTTTAATAAAACTTTTAGATGAAGGAGGTAATGTAACCATGCAATGGCAGCTAAATAATGCTTGGCCAACTAAAATTACCAGTACCGATTTAAAATCAGATGGAAATGAAGTAGCTGTAGATACGATAGAAATTGCCCATGAAGAGCTAATTATAACAAATGGCTAAAAAAAAATCAAAGGCAAAAGAAGAAAATGTAACTGGTATATACCCTGTTAACTTTTATTTTTCTGTTTCATTTGATAGTAGTGAAGGCATCGATTTTCAAGAAGTTTCGGGTTTAACTAGAGAGCAAACAATAGAAGAAGTAGCAGGTGGAGGCGAAAATAGATTTAAATATCGTCTTCCATCTGTTTCTATAAGCAAAAACTTAATACTTAAAAGAGCTGTAATATTAAAAGGAGATGCATTAACTAAATGGTGTAAAGATAGTATTGATGGTGGTTTAGCAAAACCAATAAAAACAAAAACAGTTTCTGTAAATCTTCTAAACAGTGAAGGTCAGGTTTCAATGAAATGGAATTTTTATAAAGCATATCCTGTAAAGTATTCGTTTTCAGATTTAAAATCTCAAACTGGAGAAGTTTTAATAGATACTATAGAGTTGGCTTATATCCATTTTACATCATCTTAAAAAATAAGGAAGAATGCCAGTAGAAATAAGAGAGTTAATTATTAAAACAGAAATAAAAACAAAAAGTGATGAAAATACATCACTTAAAGAAAATGAGTTTCTTGCTTTTAAAGAAGAAATTTTAGAAACCTGTAAAAGAATGCTAACAGAAGGTGTAAAGAAAATAAATTACAGAAGATAGAATGGGCTTAGAGTTAATGAAAATAACAGGTTATTTAGATGGCGATTTTAACACGCCAATACCAGGAGATCCCTATAAGGTGATGATTAATCCTAATGAGATAAAATGGAATCGTAAAATTCTTTACAATGAACAACAACCAATAGATTCTAGTAAACCTTCTCAGAAATATAAAAACACAGCAAGTGATGAATTAAGTTTTGATATAGTTATTGATTGTACTGGAGTTGTATTTTCTAAACGAATAGATATGGCTACTGAAATTAAAACCTTGGAAGATATTGTTTATACCTATAACGGAAAAATTCACAGACCAAATTATGTTAAAATACAGTGGGGGAATAATATGTCTTTTAAAAGTGTTTTAAAAACATTTAATACAAATTATACACTTTTTAGACCCGATGGAAGCCCGCTCAGAGCAAAAGTTTCTTTAAGTTTTGGAGAATATGTATCACCAAAAAGAAAATGTAAAGAGGAAAAAAAAGAGTCTCCAGATATTACACATTTGGTAGAAGTAGTTGAAGGAGAATCGTTGCCTCAGCTATGTACAAAAATGTGGAATTCTCCTTTTCATTATATACAAGTAGCAGATTATAATGGACTTAATAAATTTAGAAAACTAGAAGGAGGAAAAGAATTGATTTTTCCTCCAATAATAAAACCAATTGAAGCATGAGTTGTTCAGGAATTGATAGTGGCGGTTTAGTCACATTTGATATAAAAGTAAACGGAAGTTTTATACCAGATGTTATAGAAGTAGAAAACGTTGTTATAGATAAGTCGGTTAATAGAATATCAAAAGCAACAATAGTAATTCTTGATGGTAATCCATCAGAAGAGGGGTTTACTGTAAGTTCTTCAGCAACGTTTGTACCCGGAAATAAAGTAAGTATAGAGTTAGGGTATGAATCTGTAAACGAGTTGGTTTTTGAAGGTATTATAACAAAACAAAGTGTAAAAGTAAACGGAGCAGCTGGTCCTACCTTAGAAGTAGAATGTAGAGATGAGGCTATTCGTATGATTGTTGGACGTAAAAGTGCTACTTATGCTAAGAAAAAAGACAGTGATATTATAAATTCTATAATAAGTACTTACAAAGGTTTAAGTGCTAATGTAACAGCAACACAAACGAAATGGCAAGAACAAGTACAATATTATACAACTGATTGGGATTTTATAATGGCAAGAGCCGAGTCTAATGGTATGGTAATAACAACACTAGATGGAAAGGTTTCAGTTTTTCCACCAGATAAAGACAAAAAATCAGTTTTAAAGATTGAATATGGAAATAACTTATTGGAGTTTAATGCCGATTTAGATGCAATAACACAATTAGCATCTGTAAAAGGGAAATCATGGGGGTATCCTGCTCAAAAAATAACCACAGCTTCTGCAAATAACAATTATGCTGGTGCTGGTAATTTATCAACAAAAAAATTATCAGAAGTTGTAGGGTTAAAAGATTTCCAAGTACAAACAACAGTTCCTTTAGAAGCTACAGATTTAACCAATTGGTCTAAAGCTACTTTAATAAAAAGTGAGTTTTCTAAAATTAGAGGAGAAGTTAAATTTCAAGGAAGTAATAAAGTAAACCCAGGAAAATATCTAACCTTAGATGGATTAGGAGATCGTTTTAATGGCGATCATTTTATGTCAAATGTAAAGCATGAAGTTGCTCATGGTAACTGGGTAACTACCGTAACCATAGGTTTATCTCCAGTTTGGTTTACAGAAGAACCAGATGTAATGGCACCACCAGCATCAGGTTTATTACCTGGAGCACAAGGGCTTTTTAATGCAACGGTAAAAAAGATGTATGAAGATCCTGATAATCAATTTAGAATATTAATTGATATTCCATTATTTGATAGCAAAGGTGAAGGTATTTGGGCAAGACTTGCTAACTTTTATTCAACTTCGGGTGCAGGGGCATTTTTTTTACCAGAAGTAGGAGATGAGGTTGTTGTTGGGTTTTTAAATGAAGATCCACGTTATCCTATTATTTTAGGAAGCTTATATAGTAGCACAAAAAACAAACCTTATAAAGGGCTCATTCCAGACAAAAAAAACACAAAAAAAGCAATTGTTTCTAAGCAAGGAATTTTTATAGAGTTTGATGATGAAAACAAGAAGTTTACTATTGAAACACCTAATAAAAACACTGCAATTTTTGATGATAAGAGTAAAGAAATAACGATTAAAGATCAGAACAGTAATAGTATTGTCATGTCTTCTAGTGGGATTACTATAAAGAGTGCTAAAAATATAAACATAGAGGCTAATCAAAAGTTAACCCTTAAAGGAAAACAAGGTGTAACAATAGATAGTTCTCCTGGAGATGTAACAATTAAAGGAACTAATATAAAAGAAACAGCAAGTGTAAAGTATTCTGCAAAAGGAAGTGCACAAGCTGAACTTACAGGAGGAGCACAAACTACCATAAAAGGAGCTATGGTTATGATAAACTAAACTTAAACAAACTAATAAAATTTAAATATGCCACCAGCAGCAAGATTAACAGACTTTCATCAATGTCCAATGCAAACACCAGCAGTTCCAGCACCAATACCACATGTAGGTGGACCGATAATTGGTCCTGGACAACCCAATGTATTAATAGGAAAATTACCAGCAGCAAAAGTAGGAGATATGTTGGTTTGTGTAGGACCTCCAGATGTAATTGTTAAAGGTTCTGCTACGGTAAAAATAGGAGGTATGCCAGCAGCAAGAGTTGGAGATGCAACAGCGCATGGAGGCAAAATTGTTTTAGGAGCTTTAAATGTAATAATAGGTGGATAATTTATTAACAAATAAGCAAAAAGATTTCTTAGGGTCTGGTTGGGCTTTTCCAGTAACATTTTTTGTTGGAAATCACCAATTATCAATAACTCGTTATGAGAATAATATAAAAGATTCTATAGATGTAATAATGGAAACCAATTTTGGAGAAAGACCTATGACTCCACAATTCGGATCTGGTTTACAACAATTTTTCTTCCAAGAAATGAATGAAACATTAAAATCAGAAATAAAAGATGTTATAACCTCTAGTTTATTATTAAATGAACCAAGAATTAATGTACTAAACGTAACAGTTGAATATACTGATATGACGAATGGTTTAGTAGAGGTTGGAATAGATTATGAGTACAATCAAACAAATACAAGACATAATTATGTATACCCTTTTTATTTAAAAGAAGGAACCAATTTAGCTAATTAATTAATGAATTTAATAGACCAAAATAAAGCACTTTTATCTTTAGGCAATAGCCTAGAAAATCATTCTTGTTTGATAGATGGTAGAACAGAGGAAGATGATTTAAGTTTTTTGGTTGATTTTGCTTCTTTAATTAATTTTTACGATCAAACAAATACTATTAATGGAGATTGGAGCCCTTTTTTATTAAAAGATCCTGTTTTTTTATTGGCTTCTATAGCTAAAACACCTTTTAATAAAATGCATACACTATATGTGCAAACTTATTTAAAATTAAAAGAGGTTTTAATATCAAATAAAATTGAGAACTTAAAAGAAGTAATTACAAATTCTATTAATCAATTGTTTGATCAAATAATTGGCATTTTTCATATTTTACAAGGTTGGGTAAAATATATGATCCAATCTAGTATTGAGTATAATTTAAAAACTTATATACTTAAAGAAATAAAAGAAAAATACAGTCGGTTTTTATGGGCGATATTATGGTTAAGAGAAGAATTGTATATTAAATCTATAGATGGTATAGAAGGTATAAAACCGATAAATAAATATATATACAAGTCTTATGATGCTAGAGTTTGGAAAGAGTTAGATGGAAAAATACCTTATTTAAAATTATTAGAGCTAAAAAATCCGATAGAAGAAAATAAGGTTGAAGATTTTTTTAATTCTTTAAAGTATACTGGAGACTTATTGTTTTCTTTTTTTAATAGTATTGTTGAGTATGCTTCAGTAGATTTTAAAGCTTTTCAAAATCGGGAAGATATTTACCCTGATACATTATTGTTAAAAACCTTTACAAAATTAATGAAGGTATATAAACAACAATTAAATGGTTTATCAAAAAAACATTTAAATTTTTACTATAAAGATATTTTATTGCAAAAAAAGAAACTTGCAGTAGTAGATAAAGTTTATATAAGTACTGAATTATCTGAGTTAACATCTGTATTTGAATTACCTAAAGCCACCTTGTTTAACGGAGGAGAATATGAAGATAAATCACCAATTTTATATGAAACTAAAGAAAAAGTATCGTTAAACCCTGCTACAATATCTAACACTTATACACTGTCTCAAAGAGAAGGTGAAAAAGGGTTAATAACATACTATAAAAAGGAAGAAAAAGATGTAAACACTTTACAAGAAGATGAAGAAGGTAAAGTAATACAATGGAATACATTTGGCAATCAAAACAGTAAAGACGGAAAAAAAATAAAATTAGGTTTTGCTTTTGCATCACCGATGCTATTATTAAAAGAAGGTGTTAGAAAGTTAACAATAATATTCACATTTTCAGAAACATTCGATTTAAAATTTTTTAAAAAAGGAAGTTATTACTTAAGTACTGCTACTGAATGGTTTTTAATACCAAATGATGATGCTATTTTATACATTAGTCAACAGGGTAATAAAATAAAGTTTGTTATAAATTTAGATCTATCTGCACCAGCAATTGTCTCTTTTTTAGAAAACATAGACGGGATAGAGAGCTCTTGGCCAATGTTTAAAATGAGTTTTACCGAACTATTAAAAAATCCACCAGTTATTAAATCATTAAAAATAGCGGTAGATGTAAAAGAGTTACAAAGTTTTCAATTATACAATGATTTTGGTTTATTAGAAACAGAAAAACCATTCCAACCTTTAGGGCCAACTCCAGAAAAAGATCAAGGTTTTATTATTGGTAATGCTGAAGTTTTTAGTAAACCTGTAAGACTATTTTCTATACAAATGGATTGGAATAACCTTCCAAATAACTTTATAAGTTACTATCAACAATATAATAAGTATAAAGATAATTGTTATAGAAATCTACCTTTAAAAGAAGCTACTTCAATATTAAAAAGTATTTGGCAAAAGATACATGATTTATTTTCAAATGAAGAAAAAAAAATAGATTTCCCAAAAAACATGATGCCTACAGAGCCTTTTAACGATACGGCTTTTAAGGTAGATTTTCAGTTACTTCAAGATAAATTATGGAAACCTTTAAATATGAATATGCTTTTTGGATTGCAATATGTTTTTTTTGAATATAAAGAGCTTAAAGAAACGTTTTCAAATAATTTATTTCAAGGAGTTCCAGAAATTGTAGCTATCGAACAACAACAAGTAGCAGACATTATTCGAATTAAAAATGTGTTTGAAATAAACAAATTTTTAAAAATTGAAGATCGATTAAATGTTTTTATAGATTTAAAAATAGGTGATTTTTTAGAAATGAAAGATCATTTACAAATAGAGAGTGTACTAAAAATTGAATCTAGAGCTCAAATTAGTGATATCATTAAAATAAAAGATGTAGATTTTTTATACATAGCTGAAAATGAATCAACAATAAAGTTTGTCGATGTTTTTGAAGTTAACCAACATTTAAAAGTTTCTGAATTATTTTTAATAGCGAATGAATTAAAAATAAAGAGTTTTTTAGAAATAGAAAATTTTTTTAAAAAAGAACATAAAATATTTTACAAAGAAAATTCTTTAAAAACCGATTTAAAATTAAGTGATGAACTTCAACTGAATACATCTTTAAAAGTATGTGATTTATTAAGTTTTAATGAAGATTTATTATTAGAAGAGGCTTTTTCAAAAACTATTGGAGATTTAATAAAGGTAAAGAAAGAAATAAAGATAGGAGATTTATTTAAGTGGAATTATACTCAAAAAAATGAAAACATAAATATAGGTTTTAAAGGTTTTTTATTATATGAAAATGAATTAGATGAGGTTGTGAAAATTCCCCTTTCAGGAACGATAAGTTTACTTAATGATATAGAGTTAACAACTATTTTAAATATTGATTATTCACGATACTTTTTTGAAATAATAACAATAAACACTAGTAAAAAAGAGTTTTTAAGTACTACTTATAAAAAAATGTTTAATTATAGTTTTTTTGGATCTTCAGAAATACTAAGATTACAAAATGATATAGATCCAAATATTCAAAATGTACCTTTAGAGTTAACTCAAGAAACTTCATCAGGTTTTATAAGAATGCAACTTAAAAACCCTACAGAAGGGTTTGGAACATTATTATATCCTAAAGTAGTAGGAGCCATAGCAATGTATAATGCTGAATTATTGGCTTTAAATATTAAAGAAGATAAAGATATTTATCCACTTGAAGAACCAGCTAATGAGCCTTTCACTCCAATAGTTGGTTTTTTTAAAGGGAATTACAAAAGCAGTTGTACTTACGAATATAATAGTGATACAGATGGTTTTAAAAGTGTAATGTATCCTAATTATCCTATTGAATGTTTTTATTACAATACTTTTAAAAATTATAAAGTATATGATAGTAATTTAACAACTAAAGAAAATTTAAAAATAAAAAATAACTTTCCTTCAATAACGCCAAAATATGATGGTAAAGGACAATTAATTTTAGGGTTAGAAGAGGTAATTGCACCAGCAGAAATTAGTTTTTACTTTGAGTTGGCACAAGATTACAAAACAATAAAAAAAGAAGTTAGTAGTATTGTATACAAGTATTTGGGTAAAAAGGGTTGGGAAAACCTTACTGTAATATCAGATACAACAAACGGATTTAGCTGTTCAGGTATTATTACATTTAATTTTCCTAGTGATATTACCAACGTGCATTGGACTATGCCAAATGAGAAGTATTGGATTAAAATTTATGTAAAAAATAATCCAGATTGGTATGCTCCAACAACTTTTTTAAATACGAATGGTATAAAATTACAAAGAGTAAAAAAGGGATTTGAAACTTCACCTAAAATACCATTTATTGAAGCCAATGTAATAGAAAGTACATATGAAGCTATTCCTGAAATAGGAACAATTATACAACCTTTTGTTTCTTTTGGAGGTAGAGCAGCAGAAACGGAAGAGAAAATGAATAAACGTGTAAGTGTACGCTTGAAAACAAAAGATAGAGTAGTAACATCACAAGATTATTACAGAGTAATTAAAGAAGCTTATACAGAGGTATATTATACCAAAGTGTTTTTTAATAAAAAGACTAAAAACACTGAAGTTTATTTAGCACAAGCAATAAAAAGTTGGAAAGATTCTAATGCTTTTTTACCAATTGTTAGTTCATGCTTACAACAAAACGTTACAAGTTTTTTAAAGCCAATAGCCTCTCATTTTGCAAATATTAAAGTAAATAATTTTCATTTTACCTACATAAAATTAATTGGAGAAATAATAATAAAGCCAGGTAACAAGCCATCAGGAGTTGCTAAGTTGGTAAATAATGGTATAAATATTTTTTTATCTCCATGGATAAGTACCAAGCAATCTCAAATAGTAATAGATAATGGCGTAAGTATCGCTCAAATATCAGAATTTATAATGAGTACCTATAATTGTATTGATAGTATTACAAACTTAGCAATTAAATTAGGTAAAAAAGAAGCAACTACAGGACGTATTGTATATGAAAAAGAACTACACAAAAATATAACTCCGGCAAGTTTACAAGCATTTGTATTATTAGTGCCTTCATTAAATAACCATAAAATTGATTATAAGTAATGGAGGAATTTAATTACATAGAAGATACAACATTACCTTTAGAATTAAACTTTGCGTTACTTAAAGATAAGGCACTTGCTTATATTCAAAGAAATAATAAAGGTACTTGGACAAATTTAAATCAAAGTGATCCTGGAGTTACAATTCTAGATCAGCTGTGTTATGCGCTTACCGAATTAGGATATTGTAATAATTTTCCAATTAAAGATGTTTTAACAAACAAAGAAGGTAAATTAAAAGTAAAAAATCAGTTTTATTTACCAGAAGATATTTTAACAACTTCACCTTTATCTATTAATGATTTTAGAAAATTTGTAATAGATAACACAAAAAATATTGTCAATGTTCAAATTTCACCTGTAAAAACGAGTATAAATGCTTCTGAAGCGGTTTACAAAACTTCGATTTTAATTGATAGAACTATTGATGAGAAAAAAGAAATAGAAGTTACTAATTATAAAAAAGTAAGAGAAAAAAATGCTGATGGTGAAGAGGTTGAGAAAATAATTGAAGAAATAGAAGTAAAAGTACTGAGTGATATTATTTTAGAAAACACTTTTTTTATTTTAAACAAGTGTAGAAACTTAGGAGAATTGTTTTTGTTTCCTACAATTTTAAATCCAATAGAATATTCTATAAAAGGAAATTTAGAACTAGCGAACGGGGCCGATTTAAATACAGTTTTGATAGCAATAGAAAAGGCGATTAATAATTATGTATATCCTAAATTATTACAAAAAGGTTATGAGGAAATAAAGAAAGAAGAATTAACTACGAATGAAATATTTAATGGGCCTAAGCTTAAAAATGGATGGATTTCTGATGATAACATGCAGGCAAAGCGTAATAGAATTCAGGTTTATGAAATAACTGAAATTATTAAAAATGTAGAAGGTGTTGTTTCAATAACTGATGTTGTTTTTTTAGTGGATGGAGAAACAAAATATGAAGTTAAATGCGACGAAGATGAAATATTAGTGTTTGTTTTTTTACCTAAAATAGATGGTTTAGAATCAAATTTAAAAGTTAATTTAAAAGGAAGATATATAAACACAACAATAAAAAACTCCTCATTAAAAGAACTTTCTTTTTTAGAAGAATCTTACGGACAAATATGTAAAGTATCTAGAGTAAGATTAGCTCCTAATTTACCAGAAGGAAAATACCGAGATATTAGTAGTTATTTTTCTATTCAAAATACATTTCCAGATGCATATAAAGTGGGAGTAAAAGGAGTAAGTGCTAATGCTTCAGATTTTGAAATAGCACAGTCAAGACAATTAAAAGGATATTTAACACTCTTTGATCAGGTTTTAACCAATCAATTTATGCAATTATCTAATATTGGAGGTTTATTTTCATTTGAAAATGCTGTAACTGGAGACCCAACAGATAGAGAGCAATTTTATAGTGTAAAAACGGCTTATGAAAAGCATCATTTAAAATATCCAGTACCATATATTTCTTTTTCGCCTACTTATTATTATCAGTCATTATATAAAGAAGTACCTCATATACGACCTTTATTAAAAAATTTTCAAAAACACGATTTTGTTTATGGGTTGTTTCCTTTTGAAAAAGGAGATAATGGTTGGGCAAAATACCAAATAGATCCGTATAACTCTTACATATGGGGATTGCTATCTTTCATGGAAGATGAAACGGTAAACTTAGAAAGGAGGAATAATCTTTTAGATAATCTTTTAGCCCGTCACGGAGAATCTCCTTCAGTTATCGATATAATAATTGAAGGTACTGTATACTCTGGTAATTCTCAAAAAGATAAGGTAATTCTTAAAAGTTTGTATTTACAAAATTTAGGACTCTTATCATATTACCGTATGAAAGCATATGATTATATAGGCGCAATGCCTTTAAAAATGATATGCGGAGAAGGTGATTTAAACACTCAAAAAACAAAGAAGAATAAAATTTTTGATTTAAAAAAAACAAGAAAATTAATAAAAGAAAAAAGGGAGGAGTGGTTACAAGGTAATCAAAAGGATTTTATTTTTGATACTGTTAAAGTTAATGAAGAACAACGTATTACAGAAGTCGACTTTATTAATTTTTCTGCAGTAGAGTTAAAGATAAACTTACTCTTTGCTTTAAATACATATTACCAAGATTATTTAATAGATCATGTTGATTTTTGTGCTTATTGGTTAATAACCCAACGAAAAGGTTTTTTATGTATTGAAACAAATTTATTAAAAGAATCTGCTGATTTTGAAATTATTATTACAGAAAATGATGATGAAAAGAAATTAAAAAAAATAACAAATAAAATAGTTATTAAAGATAATGCCGATCATCAACCTTCATTAAAATATAACGATGTATTATTAATTGAATACTTATTAAAAAAGAAAGATGGCTTTGCAAAATTAAAAGATAAATATAATGTAGAAACTATTAATAGTATTTATATAAAAGAAGATTTTAAAGCTATAGAAAGTACACCTTTTTTATGTTCGGTAAATGCATTATGGAACGATACATTAATGCCTTTATCAAATTCATTTTTTAATAATTCACTAATTTTTATATTTCCTGATTTTTTTGTTGATAAAAACCAATGTGGCAAAAAAGATAAAAAAAATAGAAGCTTTAAAATTTTAGATTTCAAAAGAAGGTTTAATTTTTTCTTAGAAAATGATTTACCTGTTCAAGTAGTACCAGAAAACTACTTTGTAAATAATGGGATGCTTAAAAAGCTAATAGTTGCTTATAGTGATTGGTATAATAGTTTACGTTTTAACCAAAATGAAAAAAAAATATATAATCCAAAACTTAAAAAAAATGCAGAAGAGCTAGTAAAATTGATTGTTGAACTTAATACTAATAAAAAATGTTAAGTACTAGCAATCATATCATAGCACGTTGCTCTTGGAATACTTTTTTCGATGAAAAAGAAAAAGGTGTTGAACTACAAAATAAATTAAGTGTTTGGAGTGAACATCATATGCCTAAAGAAGTAAACGCTGTTTTTAATAGTATTTGTGCAAATGGACAAACGCTTAAAATAAAAACATTAGAACTTGATCTAGGTGTTGTTAACTACGATAATCTAACAGAAGAACTAGCCTTAAAAATAAGAGAACAGTTAAGGTTACAGTTACAAGATATTTTAATGTACCCTAATAAACACGGGCAAAGTATTCAAATTTTAAGAGAAGAAAGTACCGATGTTAATATTATAAAATATTTTTTATTACAAGGTATAATGTCTTGGAATTATCAAGAAGTAAAAGGAACTATTCATCAACTATTTACTGATCAGTTATCTAATAATCGTCAAGAAGTTATTAATATGATTCAGGCTGTAGGTACTAAAGAATATGTAAGACGAAGAATTTCTTGGCAATTTAAAGAAGCAAGTATTAAAAAAATTATTGAAAGTTTAGAACAAAGCAATCATAGTTATATCATAGATTTTTCAGATGAATTTATAAAAATTCAAGAAAGAGAAACAATTGTAAAATCAGGAATTCATGATTTCAAGAAAAATCTATGGTTTTGGATTTTGAATTATCTTTTTGAAGAGCGTGGTACCATGTTTAATAAAATAGCATTTGTAAAAAGTAATATTGAGCAAATGGCAAATCATTTTAATATTGAGTATAAAGAACTATTTGCTTTAATTGAAGATGCGGTTTATAAAGTAAATGAAAACTCTTATGTAAAAACAAACTTAATACTCATTCTTTCAATTATATCTCAAAAAGAGTCTAAAACTTTAAATACAGAGTTCTCTAATGAAAAGCAGTTAGAGAAATATTGGCAAACGTTACATAATTACTTTCAATCATCAAATAACCGAGTAACTACTTTTCAAAAGGAACATTTTAAAGAACTAATACATACATTATCAGAAGTAACACCTTCTAGGTTTAAAAATGTTTTAAATACAGTAAAAAATAAAGTATTTAATTGGACATCTATCGTTAATGATTTAGATGTAGTTACCATAAAAATAATTTTAAATACACTATCACCTAATGCGGGAGATATAATTTATGATGAGGTTATTTCAATTAATAAAATAGCTTTACACAGACATTTTAATTTAAAAGATACTTGGGTTTTAGTAAAAAGTTTTCAGTTTTTAAAAGAGTATGATTCGATAACTCATACTAAAACAAAATTTTTAAATTTTTTATTGAATGAAATTGCGGTTTTAAGAAACCTAACGAAGATTAAAGTAATAGAAAAACTTACTAAAACAACACTTAATAGCAACCAAAAAAACACAAAAACAATATACTTATTTAAGCATTTAAATAAAATGCATACGAAAGAAATAATAAAAGAACTGCCTGTTTTTTCTGAGGATAAGTTTGTGAAAATAGTAAAAGAATTTACAAGTAATTCATTAATTAAGTTAGATAATAATCTTGCTGAAAGTTATTATAAAATCATTGGTGTTTGGTTTAAAAAACAGCCAATTATAGTATGGAACCTTTTAAAAGGTCAAAAGAACCAGGCAATTATTCAAAAAATAATTCCAGAACTTTTTAATGATGAAGGAATTATTAAAATATTGTTTAAAAAAATATATCCAAATCATTATCAGTTAATTAAAAAAATAAAAAGAAGTATTGCTAAGGCAAATCTAAACAAAGAATCAGATAAAATACTTAGAAAAATTCAACAAAGCTTATTAACAGAAAGCATAGGGGTTTTAAGTTTTAATAAGAGTCAAAACTTAGCATCATTTATAAGCTTACTTTTTAAAAACTTAAAAGTAAAAGAAGATTTATCTGACGTTAAAAATTTTGAAAATACTTTAATTTATATTTTAAAAGAGTTACATAAAAAAACAAAGAAAGAATTATTTTTTAATAAGGATGAGTTAAAACTATTGGTTAATGAAGTTAAGCAAACCAGCACACTAGATTTAATTTTAAAATATATTAAAGACTTTAAGTTTAAACATCAACAAGTAGCAAATTTATTAAGGAGTATAGTATATGAGAAGAAATATAACAGCAATACTTTTATAAAAAACGAACAAATAATAGCTAATTATTTATTGCCAGATGCTTTTAAGATTAAAAAAGAAATTACTCTAGTATACCTTAGAAAAAAGAACATTTTTGAAAAAAAATATACAGTAACTGCATTAAAAAAAACTATCAATGAACATTTTTGGTTGTGTATTGCAGATTATGCAGGTTATAGAGGTAATAAAGTAAGATTTCAAGAATTATTAAAAAAAGCCATTTCATATACTTTAGATGAAGATGCTTATAAAAGTAATGATGAAACAAGATATGAGTTAACACCTAATAATGAAATTAAAGAAACAACGATAAGTAATTTATATGTAATGCCTAAGGAGCATTTAGTTAGTTGTTTAAGGGAAGTTTTTGAAAAAGATGAAAAAGGTAAAGATGAAATTAGGTTATATAAAAATAATATTCCGTTAAATAATTTATTGCTGTTTTGTTTAGAAGAATATCCAGAAGAAATATGTTTTTTAATTAGGGAGTTTCCGTCTGAAAAATTAATAAGAATATTAAAAAAGAATATACCATTTAAACAATTTACAGTTTTAATATCAAAAGAAAAAAGCACACTTAATTTAGTTATAAATGCAATAGCATCATTACATGATTTACTGTTACACGTTAAAAAGGAGGCGATAGGAAGTAAAATAGAAAATGAATTTTGGAAAAGCACTTTAGTTATCCTTAAAAAGAATACGAATGCTATTAACACATTAGAAAGTTTAATAGAAGTAATTTTAAATGAACTTGCTGCAATAAATATTTTAAACATTCTTAAAGAAGAAAATATTTATGTACCTCAATTATTAAAAGAAATTTTGATAACTAAAAATAGCACATTTGAGCTATTAATCAGTGAAAAAAGAACGAAGACTATTTTTAAAGAGTTGGAAGAATGTTATCAAAAAAACAAATTAACTTCTTTAAGCAAATCGTTGTTCTTAGAAACAAAAATACCTTCTTGGTTTACTTTTTCTAAAAGTATAACAGTTAAAGCATTAATAAGTCAAGTATTACAAGAATATCCATTAGTAATATTATCAATATTAAGAAGAAATAATCTATCAAAAACACAAATAACAAATTTGTTAAATGTAATAGATACAACACAATTCTTATCAGTATTAAAACAATTATATCCAACACAACAAAATCAATTTACTGCATTACAACGTTTGTTTATTGTTTTAGATAATAATGTAATAAAAGAAATTTCACCTATAATAATAAGAGAAGTTTTATTAGAAAAATTAATAAAATCTTGGACGAATAGTAATTGGAGGTTACTAGAAACAACTTCAATATGGAGAGAATTGTTATGGGAGTTAAGTGTAAAAAAAAATATACAAGAAGAAAAATTTATACAAGCAATTAGTGCTATTAAAAACCAATTACCAACTTCTTTAAAAATAGCTTTTGAACGAACAGAAGAAATAAATAAAAACAAGAAATTAAATACATATAACATGTCAGTAGAAAAAGAAAAAATAAACGGCGTAGGTATACCAATACACAATGCAGGTTTGGTATTGTTAAATAGTTATTATTTAATGCTTTTAGATCGATTAAATTTAATAGTCAATGAAAAATTTAATTCGAAAGAAGATCAATTAAAAGCAGTGCACTATTTACAATATACAGTTACTGGTATGGCACAAACAGAAGAGTCACTTTTAAGCTTAAATAAATTATTGTGCGGAATACCACTAAATGAACCAATAACTGATCGTATAGAAATAACAGTAAAAGAAGAAGATTTAATAAACGGACTAATAACAGCGGCAATATCATATTGGCCAGCTATAGGGAATACTACAGTAAACGGATTCAGAGGGAACTGGCTAGTAAGAGATGGTTTATTAAGAGAAGAAGATGATAGATGGGAGTTGATTATAGAAAAAAGAGCTTATGATGTTTTGTTGATAAAATCGCCTTTTTCTTTTTCAATTATAAAACTTCCATGGATGGTAAAACCCTTGCATGTAACATGGTCATTTTAAAAAAGTAACTCAAAAAGAGTATTAAAATAAATAATAATCTAAACCAAATTTTATGAATTCTTACAATGAAAATTTGCATACCAGCGTTTTAGAAACGCTAAGTGAGCAAGAGTTAAAATTACAAAAATCGAAAGCAAATTTAGATGCGTCTATGTTTTCGTTATACTATGCTGAAGGAGCTCGTATTTCTGCTGCGGAAGAATTAATTATAGCAAATAATAATTATAAATTTCAACAAGAAATTTTAGAGCAAGCAGTTATAGATAGTGATTTGTCTACCAATGTTTTGTCGTCGGTTAATTTAGCAAATACATTTATACCCGAGACGGTGAAAAACACTTCAGTAGCAGCAGCAAATGTTCAAATTGCTGCTAATGCTATTTTAAAGTTAGCAAGTGATGTTGGAAGTATTTTTAGTATTGTGAACGCAGCAGATTTCGATACTGAAATTTACGATCAAAGTAAGTATGCTAATGATTTAATGAATGGAAGTTCACCTACAAAAAAAGGAACTGCTTATTTAGCAGAAAAAACCTCGCAATTAAGTATGGAAGCTTCTGCAGATGTAGCAGAAGTACCTGTTTCAAGTTTAGCAGAAAAAACAGCATCAACTGATACGTCAATAAAAGGTTTATTAGAGGTTGTTAATACTGATTTTAATACAGCTTCAACTGCTGTAATGACAGATACAGAGGCTTTGGCTACAGCAAATTCTGCAGAAAAAAAAGCTGAAGGAACTCTTGAAGATACCGGAGTTGTATATAAATCTACTCAAGATGCTTATGAGTTAAGTAACAAACAATTAAACTTAGACTTAAAAGTAACTATACCTGTTGAAGAAGGAAGACCAACAAACTATAAAGTAAGTTTTAATAACTATAAAAGTCCGTTTGAAGATAGTAAAGAAAAAGGTGTTAGTACGGGGAGTAATGAAGAAGGATATCCTGTAAAGAACTATTACATATTCTTAGTGAAGAATAAAGATAAAGAGTTTTTCTCATTATCTGATGCCGAAGGATTAATTACAGAAGACAAAGACAAAGAGTTGTATATAAAAATACCAAGTGTTTCTCCAGCAAAGTCAAAGAAAAACTATTTATATGAAGAAACAATTAGTATTCGACCAGAATTAATGGTTGTAGAAGAGGATGCTTCAGATTTAAAAAAAGACAAAGAAAATAAAGGCCCAAAACAAAAATATTTAAGAGATGTTAATGGAGCAGATATTAAAATAGGAGAAAACTATGTAGTTTATGTTTTAGCTGTTTTTGATAATGGCTACAAAAAAATAATTAACACTTTTGATGATTATTTAACAGTACCATCAGCATGTTTTACTTTAAAAAACAGATTAACTGCGGCAAAAAAAATAGCTGTTGATACTAATAAAATGACTTTTACAGCAAAACAGAATGGTGATTTTAATGTAGAATATCGTTGTATATTTTTATTATTCAATCCTAAGTTAACTAAAGGATTATTAACAGCAAAAGAACTAGAAAAATTAGAAAAAGCAGCAAGTGAATTAGATGAATATTACAAAAAAAATAAAGAGAAACAAGGTCTAAAACTATTACTTGAACAGATAAAATCAAAAATATCTATTTCAATAAGAAGTGAGAAAGAAGAATCAACGAATACTATATTAGAAACTTTAGAAAAAGAAAAACAAGAGTTAATAGATAAACTCAAAAAAATTGAAGAAGAAATTAAAAAACTAGAAAAAGACTTAAAAAAACCAGGTTTTTTCTTCAATTATACAATTGCAAAAGGATTGGAAATAGAAAGTTATGGAATTGCAACAGTTCCTTCAGCACCTTCAAAGAAGTATTCTTTTGATATTAATGTATCAACAACAGATAGCTTTGGTAATAGTTTAATAGCTGGTAGTGAGTATATACCAGTTGTATTGGCAATGCCAAAAAAGAAAGATGAGGAAGTTCAGTTTATAGGAGCTTTATCAAATATTCAAGAAACATCAGTATTTCAATATACAATCAATAAAAAATAAAATATTATGACAACGCTTACTTTAAATAAAAAATACGGAATAACCGAAAAGAAAAAGGCTGAGTTAGATGCTTTATCTAATGAAGTTTTAATAGCCCAAAATGAAGTTGAACAATTACAAGGAATTGTAAACTCTCTAACAGAAAAATCAAATAATTTAGATTCTCTATTGGCTGTTGATATGCAAAATAAAAATACAGCATTAGCTAATAAAGAATCGTTAAATCAAATTATAGATAATGTATTCGATGTACTAATAAACTCTAAAATAACTTTTAAGGGTATTTTAAAATCTGATGTAAAAATAAAAGAAGTAGCACAGAGTATTGAGGTAGTAATTAACAAGCTAATTTATTCGGCTGAAGTAGTTAATAAATTATCCAACTTAGTAATTCGTAAAAAAGCACAAAATCCATTAATATCTGATGAATTAGTTACTATGGTAACCAATGCAGGGACTAGTGCAAATAATGCAGTAGCACTAACACTTACAGCTTTAAATTCAGTGGTAGCATCTCAAACAACTACAATAGAATCTCAAGGTGTAATGGCTTTAGAATTTTTACAAGCTATTCGTTTATTTGAATTTATTACTGGGTATGTTTTTGAGCATCAAAATGAAGAAGAAATAAATTCATTTATTAATAGACTTTATAATTATAAAAAGGAAATTATCAATGCTACGTCATTTTCAGATGAAGCTAATTTAACATCATTAATTTATTTAGCATATGATAATGCAGTTATAAAATATAACAGCACTTTAAGAGCAAATAAAAAAGCTTCAGAACAATTAAATGAAGCTGAAACAAGGTTAAGTAAAGCAACTATTAAATTAAATTCTTTAGAAGCTGGTTTAGCAGCAGCGAATGCAGCAGCATTAGCTTCTTAAAATTAAAAAAAAGAGATTGTTTAAATTTAACTTAAGCATTCATTTTAAACAATCTCTTTTTTATTAATGTATTTAACCAAGTTAGTTATGTATACTCATAAAAATGAAAATAAAGTACATCAATCAGCAGCTAATTTAAAACATCAAAATAGCACAAAAAACAACCCTTTTCAATTAATAGATAATAGAGAAAGTAATAAAAATATAGTACAACGTGTAGATAGTGATGATGAAGGATATGAAGGCGATTCTGAAGATGAAGAAATGAATATAGAAGAATCTGATGGCGAAACTTACGAGCCAGAATCAGATGATGGTTATATTGATCCTGAAGAAATATATAGAGCTCCTGGTACATCTTATAGAGGTTCTCGTTCATTCTATACAGGTAAACATAGAGATACTAGAAAAAGTTTGATGGAAAGACAAACAGATTCCAGTGGGAAATTACATTCAGGATTTGATGGTAAAGGAGAGGTTATTAAACTTGATGGTATGGGAAGAGAAATTAGAAAACATAAAACCAAAGGAGCAAAAGACAAACAACCAGATATAGATCATATGATTGATTATGTAGCAATCGATGATGAAGTAGATAAATATGATGGTAGTGACATGTCGTCTGATGAAACCGAGGAGTACAAAAACTTTTTATATAACGATGAAAGTAATTTAGAGATTTTATCAAAAAATGAACACAAGGGTAAAAAGAGATATACAAGAGATACTGTGACGAAAACTATAAGAAAAGAAGCAAAAAAAATGGTTAAAGCAAAAAGAGCAGATTTTAAAGCAAGTCCTGATGCTAAAAGAAGGCTTGCTATACGAAGAAAATTATCAAGAAAGAAAAAGTTAAATCTATAAAATATGGAAAACATTACTAAAAAGTTTTATACAGATTTTTATAATAGAACCAATGGTTTTATACCATCTAAGCCATTAAATCAAAATATATATCCGGGTGATTTTTTTCAAATTCAAAAAGGAGAAGTGGTTGTTTTAGGAAATATATTTAAAAACAATGTAGTAGATATAGATGAAGTGGTTTTTGAATATGGAGTAAAACAAAACGAGTATAATTGGAATTTTAGTAATGGTGTAACCAAACCTTATGCAGGTAGAGATACAGGGCAAAATATTATTGAAGGTAACTTTGGGTATAGTAAACAAATACTGGCATTTAAAGAATTTGGAAGTTTCTTTTTTACAAGTAATAATCCGGAAGCTGTAAGTATTTTAAACTGGAATATGATTGCTGACGAACTTATAATTAAGTTAACACAAGTTTTATATTCTTTTAGAGAAGTATATGTAGTAACAGAAAGTGTAACTACTGCAAATTGGAGTTTAGTTATTTCAGGATCAGATAAAGGAGAATTAGAAATAGCATCAGAAACAGAAAGTGCCGGTTTAATAGAGTTATTCGGACAAGCAAATTCAAAAACAATTCAAGCAAGAGATATAGAGTTTTATCAAAAGGAAGAAAAAAAGCGCCCATGTTTTTTTAAAGCCAAAAAATTAATTGTACAACCAGAAAAATTGGAAGTATTTATAAGTGAATTAATAACAGCAAGAACTGGAGTTATTGATTGGGCAAATAACTTTTTTAAATACGATTATAAGTCTGAACAGGTATTTACACCTAATCAATCAGCTTATAATTCTCAAACTTGTGTTTTAGATATGTTACAAGCCAATCAATTAACACCTAATACGGCATTACAATATTTTAAATGGGCAAATGCGAATTTAGATGATATAGCAAAAATGTTTATAAATTATGCATACTAATGTAAACATACCGTTTTTATACAATGAAATATATTGGTTGCAAGAGGTAATTCATAATGTGATAAGTACGTATTTAGAGCATGAAGGTGAAAGACCTCATTGGACAGACATTCCTGTACAAGAAATAAAAAACAGTGAGGCAACTTATGCAAAATGTCTGATAGATTGGAAATTAAATATTTATGAACGTTTAGCTATTGCCTTAACATTGGCATCGCAGTTGAAACCTGAAGTATTAGATGTTTTCTTTGGAAGAAATAAAATTTATGATCGTGGATTTACAGAGTTCGGAGGTATTATTGATAAAAATCATAGTGGTTTTTTACCAACAGGTCAAACTTTAATCTTTTTAATCTCAGCAACAAATCCTGAAATTAGAGAGGAGATATTTCACATTTTCAACAAAGAAAATATTTTAGTAAAAGAACAAGTATTATCATTAGAAGATACAGAGTTATTCATACCAAAACATAATGGGATTTTAAGTTTAAGTAAACGATGGTTCCATTACTTTTTAACAGGTGAAGAACCCAATATAGAGCAAAGTAATACGTTTCCTGCCCAAAAAATATCAACACATTTAAATTGGGAAGATGTAGTGTTAAATGATTTGGTAATGGATGAAGTATTAGCTTTAAAAGCTTGGTTACAACACAGTAATACTTTAATGAATGAATGGGAATTGTATAAAAAAATAAAACCAGGGTATCGAGCTTTGTTTTATGGTCCTCCAGGAACAGGAAAAACACTAACAGTTTCTTTATTAGGAAAAGTATCTAACCGAGAAGTATATCGAGTAGATTTATCGATGATTGTTTCTAAATATATTGGAGAAACAGAAAAGAACTTATCAAGAATTTTTGATATCGCACAGTATAAAGATTGGATTTTATTTTTTGATGAAGCGGATGCTTTATTCGGAAAAAGAACAGAAGCCAATAGCTCTAATGATAGGCATGCAAACCAACAAACATCATATTTATTACAGCGTATTGAAGATTTTCCTGGTGTAGTAATTTTAGCTTCCAATTTAAAAGGAAATATGGATGCGGCTTTTACAAGAAGGTTTCAAGCGATGATTCATTTTAGTATGCCAGAAGTTAATGAACGCTATCAATTATGGAATAAAGCTTTTTCAGGTACATGTATATTACACCCAGATGTTGATGTTTGGAAAGTAGCTGAAGAATACGAGTTAGCAGGTGGAGCAATTATTAATGTTTTACGTTTTTGTGCCTTAGCAGTAGTTTCAAGAGGAGATACAGTAGTAACTAAAGAAGAATTATTAGAAGGTATTCGTAAAGAATTTAAAAAGGAAAATAAAACGATTACTGCTTTTTAAATTACGTCATTACGAACGCAGTTTACGAAGTGAAGTAATCTTTAGGTTTAAATAAGTATTTAACGAATTGTTTCTGCTATCAATGACATTGTCATAATAAATAGAGTTTATGCAATGAAGTGGTTTTTAGATTAAGAAAAGTATTGAGAACTATGATTTTAAAAATAACTAATAAAAAATGAATGAAACTAAATTAGTCAGGAAATCTAAAAGAGTATATCATTTCGTATTGGTAACAAAGTCATGGGGAAAACAGATTCCTTTAAACTGGCAACACATTATTATTGCAGAAGCACTTAATTATAGTGTTGTAAAAGAAGGATTAATAATAAAAGGTTATTGGTTAAAAGAAAAACGGTTGTATTTAATTATAGAAAGTATACCAAGTAAATTAAATCATGTTTTAAATGTTTTTGCAAAACAAATTTTAAAAGAGATTCATGAATACAAAAAATTGAATAATGAATTTTTAGTTTCAGATATGAATTCAATTATTTTTAATGAGCTTTTTTATAAATTCCCGTTATACAATCAATATATCATAAAGTTAATAACAGGTAAAAAAGTAGTGTTCCCTTACTATAACCCGCATTTGGTTCGATTAAAAGATGAGATAAATAATTACAACTATTGTTCAGCTATAGATTATAGTGGAGCAATTGGACCTGTAATTGTACAAACGCATTAAAAATTAATATCATGGAATATAAGAAATCAAAAGTAGTTCAACAAAAAAGCAACAATTATAACGGAGTAGGTAAAAGTGCCTTGCAATTAAAAGACAAGCGTACAAAAATAGTAGCTTCTAAAAAAACAGCTCAATTAATGGGGTTAGATGAAGATGATGAATTTCCCATGCAAATGAAAGAAAACAATACAGGTTTGCCAGACAATTTAAAATCAGGCATAGAAAGCATGTCCGGTTATTCGATGGACGATGTAAAAGTACATTATAATTCTTCTGAGCCAGCACAATTAAATGCACATGCTTATGCACAAGGAACCGACATTCATATAGGAAGCGGACAAGAAAAACATTTACCACATGAAGCATGGCATGTTGTACAACAAAAACAA
>JBELFC010000014.1:0-37940 GCA_042093175.1 Tenacibaculum sp.
CATAGTTTATATTGTTCATTAGTATATATAAACTCTGAAGGTGAAATTAAATCTGTACACAGAAAACTACAACCAACTTTTGAAGAACGATTAACTTGGTCACCAGGTGATGGTAATGGATTAAGAGTTCATGATTTAAAAAAATTCTCTGTTGGTGGTTTAAACTGTTGGGAAAACTGGATGCCATTAGCAAGAACTGCACTATATGGTATGGGAGAAAATTTACATATTGCTGTTTGGCCAGGATCTGACACTAATACAAAAGATATTACTAAATTTATAGCTAAAGAATCTCGATCTTTTGTAGTATCAGTTTCCAGTTTAATGAAAATTGAGGATTTTCCTAAAGACACACCACATTTAGAAGAAATACTTAAAAACTCACCTAACATTTTAGCTAATGGTGGATCATGCATAGCAGGACCTGATGGTGAATGGGTTGTTGCTCCAATTATAAATAAAGAGGGAATAATAACTGCAGAAATTGACTTTAACAGAGTACTAGAAGAAAGACAAAACTTTGATTCTGTTGGACATTATTCTAGACCTGATGTAACAAAACTTATCGTTAATAGAGAAAGGCAATCTGTAATTAATATTATTGATTAATTACTAATAAGAAATAACTCATAAGCATACCATATATAATTTGAATGAAATAGAAAAAATGTTGAATGCTTTTATAAAAGAACTTCGTATTACTGAAGAAGAACTAATAAACGATTTAAAAACAAATTCAACTATAACAACTCATCAAAAAGGTGATTTTATAATTAAAAACAATCAATATATTAAAGTATTAAAAATTGTTTTGCAAGGAAAAGTAAGGGTTTATCAGGAAAATGATGAGCGTGAAATTTTAATTTATTATTTAAACAGCATGGAAACATGTACCCTCTCCCTTTCAGCTTGCTTTGAAGATTGTAAAAGTAGTGTAAATGCAATAGTTGAAGATAAGTGTATTATTCTAAATATACCTGTAAGGCATGTTAAAGATTGGAATTTTAAATACAAATCTTGGAATACTTTTACCACAAATACTTTTAGAGATAGCTATAACCACTTAATCAATCAATATTCAACCCTAGCTTTTCAACCTTTAAAAGATAGATTGTTTGATTACTTATTATCAAAAGCAACTAATTCAATTGTAAAAAAATCTCATCAAGAATTAGCAAAAGAATTGGGTACTTCTAGAGAAGTAATATCTAGACTTTTAAAAAAGCTTGAAAAAAACAATAAACTTCATCTTGGACAAAAAGAAATACTACTTTTAGTAAAATAATTAAGCCTGTGATAAAAGTCACAGGTATTTACTTTTTTATCCTCTTTTCTTTGTAATAAACTTAAATACATTAAAATGAAAAGATTTAAAATAGTTCTACCAATATTTATATTTCTAATTGTGAGTAATTCTTTTGGACAAATTTCAAAAAATAAACTAATTCAACAGTCTTACACAAATCACAATCCAACAATGCATCATAAAGTAGCTTTAGAAGTATTAAAAGCTAGTAAAAAATGGATTTCAAACTTTAATGCTAAAAATATAAAGGCCTGTTTGCAAGGATATGATCAAAAAGCAGTTATGAATGTTACACCCTATGGTATAAAAAGAGGTAAAGAAGAAATTTCAAACTTTTGGAAACCTTTTATTAAATCTGGTGCTACTAACTTAATATACACAAATGTAAGTATTGAAATAGCTAATGAAACTACCGCTTTTTTATCTGCAAATTGGAGTATGAATGTAGGGAGAGGTATTATATTTCAAGAGAAATGGGAAAAAATTAAAGGTCAATGGTTATTAACCTACGATAATTTTCAAATATTGGAACAGTTTAAAACTCCACAAGAAAATACTACTCCTCCTATTACTAGTCATAACATATTAGAAAAAGTTATTATAGCATCAATAAACTGGATAGAAGGCTTCAATACAGGTAAAAAAGATGTGTGCGGAAATGGATACTCCAATAATGCCACAATGAATGCCGTTCCTTTTGCATCTTTGAGCGAGAAAAAGAATATCAAAATATTTTGGGAAAAACTAATAACTGACGGAGCTACAAATCTTACCTATCATAATCCAACATTCAGTGTTAAAACAAACAATAGTGTTATACTTACATCTCTTTGGAGTATGAATATCGGTGAAGGAAAAATTTTTCAAGAAAAATGGGAAAATATAAATAATGAATGGCTATTAACATATGATGAATTTCAAGTAATAAAACAATATTAATAACTAACACCTACTTTAAATTCAAAGTAAGTTACTCATAAAAAGCCAAGAATAATTAGTATTTATCCTTGGCTTTTTATAGATATTTTTAAACAATACTAATACGTACTTTCTTACTTTTTAAGCGAGTATTATTTAAACTATCTACTAAACTTTTAGCTTCAGTAACAGGTACAGCAATAAATGCACAATCTTGTTTAAGTTCTATAATACCTAATTGATCTTTAGTTAAATTCCCTTTTTTAAAGAAAAGTCCTGCGATATCTCCTTTTGAAATTTTGTCTTTTCTTCCCCCTGAAATAAATAACGTTTCCCAATAACGAGGTTTCAGTTTTTCTTTATTAGAAATAGTTGCGTTTGGCACATTCTTAATAAACTCAGGTAAATTTTCTTTTTCCCATTTTAAAACATATGCTGTTCCTTTAGCATTTACTCTAGCTGTTCTACCATTTCTATGTGTGAATTCTTCTACTCTTTGTGGTAGTTCATAATGAATTATATAATTCATTTCTGGAATATCAATACCTCTTGCTGCTAAATCTGTAGCTATTAAAACTTGACTTGTTCCGTTTCTGAACTTTATTAAAGAACGCTCTCTATCTCTTTGCTCCATTCCTCCAGAAAAACAACTATGTGCTACTTTACTTTTTGATAAAAAATCACTTACATGTTGAATACTATCTTTTAAGTTACAAAAAATAATTCCTTGTTGATTACCAACATGAAGTAACAAATTTAAAAGTGTTTGATTTTTGTTCTTTGCTGGAGAAACCACAGTTTTTATAGCTAGTTTTTTTGGTTTCTTACCTGTTAAGTAGTTTAATACTGTTGGATTATTTAACCTCACAAAATCTGGAACCTCCGATTCTTGAGTTGCTGATGTTAAAATTCGTTTATTAATGTTTGGTAACTGGTTAATAATACCTCTCATTTCATACTCAAAACCAACTTCTAATGACTTATCAAATTCATCAAGTATTAATGTTTTAATACTATCTTTAGAAAAACGTTCATTTGCAAAGTGATCAGATATTCTACCTGGCGTACCTATTAAAATACTTGGGGTATGTTTTAATTCTATTTTATCTTTTGCCATAGACCTTCCTCCATAAACAGCATTTACTTTTAACCCTGTTCCCATTTCACGAATAACTTGCTCTATTTGAATAGCAAGCTCTCTTGAGGGAACTAAAATTAATACTTGAACTTCTTTATTACTTGGATCTATTAACTTTAATGTAGGTAATAAAAAACCTAATGTTTTTCCAGTTCCTGTTGGTGAAAGTATTACAGTATTTGTTGTAGTATCAATAACTGAAATAGCCTCATTCTGCATTTCATTTAATTCATAGATATTTAATTTTGCTAAAATATCCTCTTGCGTTTTTATTGTATTTGCCATAATGTATACTATCTATGAATTTTTTATTTTTCGCAAAGATAGTTAGTCTTATAACAGTAATTATCATTTAATATCTAATAAAAAACTCATTAAGAAAGTTCTTAATGAGTTTAAACAATATAAAATAGTTTATTTTTTAATTATTTGGATATGGATTTACATTCTTTGACCATGTCAACACTGTTTCATCTCTTACTGTCGAAGGACTATTTGGCATTGCTTTATAGTAAGGATTCCCTTTATCATAACCAATTGAACTTAACTTTACATCCCCATTACTCATAATATCTATTTTAGAGTACCCAAAAAAGGTGGCTGAACCAGGGCTTCCACTATTCCCTGCAATTACTTGGTAAGTACCTTTATTACCAGGTTGCATACGTTGATAATCATGTAAATGTGCTGACAACATTGCTACCACTTTATTTTCTACCAATTTAGGCCATAAAACTGGACCTTCAGGAAATCCTTTATGTCCTGTTTCTGGTTTTCCACTTACATAATAAGGTTTATGTCCTAACACAAAAACATGATCTATTTTAGGATCTTTTTTATATTCTCCAACTTTATTAATTATCCATTGAGTAGGTATTTGCCCTTCTAAACCATAAGGATTTTCTTTTGTTGGACTATTATAAGTATCAGTGTTCATCAATACAAATCCAATATTTTTACGAGTAAAAGCAAAAGTCATTTGATTATTAATACTATCATTTCCTTTAATATAGTCTCTATCTTTAGGCATATATTCTGCCATATGCTTCATCCAAATTTGAGTAGCTCCTTTCAAAGGCCATTCATCATGGTGCGGCACATTATAATCATGCCAATATAACATTTCATGATTCCCAGGAATGGCTACCATTTCTATATTTGATTTACTAATAGGACTAAAACTAGTGTTATAGTATAATTTTTTCCATGCAATTAGTTGATTTTCTAACTTAGTTGTAGTAGATTCTGCCAACACCATATCTCCTAAAAAGAAAAATAAATCTGGTTTCCTTTTTAAATCAGAAATTTCAGTCCAAATTCGTTTCATAGCCGATAAATTAGCTGTTGAAGCATTTGTTGCTGTAGTATCTCCTACTTGATGCCTATCTACTCTATTGCATCCTAAAAAAGTAAAACTAAAAACTATAGAATCTTGTTTTTTAGAAACCTCTTTAAATTCTTCTTTTATTATTTTATCTTTTTTCCTTGTATTACAACTAGTTACTACAAATATAATTAGTAGTATTAGTACATATTTAGCTCTCATAATTGATTGGTTTGGTTACTATTCAAAGTTAATTACTTCTCTTCTTTTAATTCTAAAAAAATTACTCTCTAAAATCAACAACAATTGGCGTTTTAGAAGTTGTATTATTTATATATAAATCAGACTCGCTTATAAAAGCCACAGAAACATTTATTTTTTCTGGATTGACTTGAAAAATTTGTTGTAATCTTTCTTCAACTAGATGATAAATTTCATTAAGCTCGGAATCTTTAGTAGTTGTTTTTATTAATAAAAATTTCACATCAACTCGTGACTCTGAATTAATAAAAAGTTGAATTTGAAAACGGTCAACTACATTAAAAAGCCAATCAAAATCATTTATAAAATATGCTTCAGCATCAACTGAAAATGATTTAGATTCTCTAGATACTAATGTTAAAACTCGTTTATTTCCTTCTTCTTTTATAGTTCCTACATCTCCCATCTTATATCTAAAAACTGGAAACCTTTTCCTTAATAAATTAGTTACCACTACCGTTCCGTTTCCATTATTATCTGGATTTTCAACTTCTACAATTATATCATCCAATATATTAAATGACATTGGTTTTTTTGAATAATTTGACCAACCCCATATACCAGTTTCTGCTGAACCATACAACGAATAAATTTGCTTAACTCCAAATGCTTTTTTAAGAAGAGCCACTTGAGAGGATAATAGAAACTCACCGGCATACATTATATTTTTTATAACTAATTGCAAATTATTATCAAGTACATACTTTGCAAAAAGCACCAGTTTTGATGGTGTTCCCATTACTATATTCCCTTTGAACTGCAATGCACTATTGTATACTAATTCAAAAGATGAAGATGCTCCTAAAGAAATAGTTGTAGCATTACACTTTTCTAAAACATCATCTACAATAGCAGCAGTTCGATACATATCTTTATAACTAAATAAATTCAACGCTATGGTTTTAGATGAAAACATTCCAAATTTAACTAACTCTTTAGCTAGTAATTTACGTTGATATAAATTTTCTTCAATATCTACTGGAAAAATAAGAGGCTTTGCCGACGAACCTCCAGAACGTACTAAATATACCCCTTTTGATTCATCCTTTAGTTTGAATTTACTACTTAAAATTGTTCTTAAAGTATGTTTTTCCATAGGAAATACTTCAGACATGAATTGAATATCATCGTAATATTCTTTAAACAAAGAAGATTCTTTTACTATAGAAAAATGTTCCTTCAACTTTTCGTTTATCATTATTCTCTTTAGTTTTAAAATTTGTGAAGAAAAAAGTAATGTATTTGATTTAAAAATATTTTTCTATACCTCATTATAAATTTTATTTTTTGAGATAATGAATTCAAACTATTCATAGCATGATTAATCCATCGTTTTGAAACAACTCCTTTTAGTCGTATATCATAATAATCAGTGCTTTTATTAAACCTAGTAAGTACAGGTGGAAAATCAATTTCTTTCCAATGATTATACTTTTTTCTTGAAGCACTACCTGGTACTTCTCTAACTTTTAAAAATTCTCCCATCAGCAAACCTACAGTATCGCTATCTTTTTTTATCAATTTTTTTAATACTCGATACCAATAGTCTATTCCTTCATAAATAATAGGTTCTTCAATATATTTAATTGATTCACCATACTTTTTATTTAAAATTACATTAGATCCTAATAAGTAAAAATCATGAGATGTAATTAATTTTAGAGGATTATTTATACGGTAAACATTAGGTTTTACAGTTGTTAACTCTTTTTTTAGTTTATCAATTTTTGGATACACCCTATTACTTGGAAATAACTTAATTCCTAAAACTAAAAAATTAATGGAATGTAATGACATTACATGTATTGCTGTTTCAATCAAATTTTCTTTGTAAATATCATCTGCATCTAAAAAACTAACAATATCTCCAGTAGCTTTTGAAAATCCTATATTTCTAGCATATCCTATTCCATAATTTTTTTTTAGCTCAACAAGTTCTACACGAACCTTTTTAAAACAAATAGGAGCTAGTTTTAAATAGTCTTTCACTATTTGTAAACTATCATCCGTACTTTTATCATCAACGATAATTAATTCATAGGGTAACTTAGTTTGCACTGCTAAAGAATGTAATGTTTCTTTAATATAAGCAGCTTTATTATATAATGGAATTATAATTGAGAACCTCATTTATTTCATTCTTATAGCACTTGGTAATACATAAGCTCCACTGTGAACATTAATAATGCTTTGTTTTGATCCTCTATAAACGCCTAATCCAAATGAATTTTCATTGTAAGCTAATAACATACCAACAATATTTATTTCTTCAATACTTTTATCATTTTCTATAGAAAACTTTTTTTGTGGTATATATTCTTGGACCATGTATTCACTCCATTTTTCATTAATGATTTTCTTCCAAGTATCTGAACTACATTCATTTTTAACAAACATATCAAGTCCTCTACCTCCACTATTTTTTTTAAGCACCCAGTTAGCATTAGAGTTAATCAGTTGATCTCTAACCACCTCTAAATCTAAAGTATAAGATGGGATAAGATATTTTTTTAAAAAGTTATAATCTTCACTGTTTACATACCTTCTCATTATTTGCTCATCATATAAAGCTGCTAATACTTTTTTATCATGAATTAAAATAATTGAACGTACATCATTTATACATTTTTTAGATCGTATTAACGCTTTTAAAACTGAAGGCTTTAATTGCTTAAGTTCTTCCCTATCCATTTCAAGGATAAACTGAGTAGCTTCTTTAGCTTCAAAGGTCAATTTACCTTCAATAACTTCAAAATCATTAGGTGAAACATCTTTAATAGTAAAGCCTAATTTATGTAACTCATTAAACATTAAATATGCTTCAGTTCCTTTTTCTTTATTATGTACATAATATAATGTTTCTTTTATGTCAAAATCATTTGACAAATTTGTAATAAATCCTGACTGTTCATCAATAGAATCCCAACCAGTGCCTCCTTTTGGTTTTAGTTCATTTAATATCTCATTTATATAGTAACTAATCATCCAACCATTAATAGGATATCTACAACCTATTTCACAAATCTTTGGTACTCCTGACATATCAAAAACTAAATCAGGACGATACATACCTACTTTGTATGGTATTGAATATGCTTCTACTAATATATCTTCTAATTCTTTATCTAACTGATACAGTTGTTGTATTCTTTCATCATTAAAATAATTTAGAACTATCTTTTCAAAAACATCATTCAATAAGTTTGTTAATCTTGAAAACTCTACTTTTGAATTAGAGTTCATTACAACTGGAACATTTTTAAATAATCTTGTATCATGAGATAGCGCTCCTAAATGTTTTTTTATTAACTGATTAAATTTTAATGCATCAACTCCTACCTTAGAAATATCCCAAGTTTTTTCTTCCTTTTTATTAACCTTATCTTCAATCATCTAAATTATTTTAAAACGTGTATTCTTGAGAAAGTTCTTTATTTAAAACTCCCATTACCTCAGATTTTAAATGTAGATAGTCTTCTATTATTTGTTTTAAATCATAATTATTTACATCTATTTCAAAAGCCTTTGCATAAGAATTAACTGCATCTACTGCATGAAAAAAATGATTTTTCTCTGTTGGACCACAATGAACACGGATCCATGCAAGAGCACTGTCTATTTCTGACTCAGTTAAACGTCCTTCATCTTGCAACCAATTTTCAAATAAAGGAATGATAAATTCAACTTCACCATGTGTATAAATTTCATGTACTAAAGTTGTTAATAAACCTACCATAATATCTTTATTACGTAACGAATTTTTATCCTTCCAAGCCTTAAATGCTATCGCTTCTTTATTTAAAAATGTATTAGACAACCAAGAATCATCACCAGCAATACTTGTTGCCATATTATAAAATAATTTAGAGTGTAATATTCTACCTACCACTGCTAAATCTTCATCAACAATTCTATTTAAACTTGATACTGATTTAAATAAATCATGTTCACTTTTTACTTCTTGATTTTTATGAACAATCATGGTCATACGATTACTTAAACCTGCAACTGTCATTGCACTATTATTTGTTTGACTCCAACTTTTGAAAAAAGTATTTAGTACTTCCTTATTTTGTTTTTGGGATGTAAATTCTTTAAAAGATTCTTCTATTACTGAAAACTTTTCTTCTTGTAAAGGAAAATAAGTAGATAACTGAGTTTTTAAGTGAGAACTCTCCATTTGATCTATTACAGGAGAAATAATTGAAATTAAGTTCATAATAAGTACGTTTTAAATTTTAGTTAGTTTTCTCTATTAAATAGCCTTACTTACATACAACTATTTTATAATCATACTGCTAGTTTAAGAATTATACGTACTCTTTTCTTTTAAAAAACTCTAGACGTTTAAAATTCAGGTATAAGAGAGCGTTATTTTTAGTTATTAAAAACAAAAAGAGGTTAAAATCATAAATTGACTTAACCTCTTTTATTATTTCTTTAATAAAACTAATATACTTACGTTATGATGTTTTACCTGTTTTTAAATATATTATTGCATTTTTAATTGATCTGTCTCTAGCTTTAATAAGTGTCTTTGTAAAATCAAAAAAGAACACCGAACTTTCACCTATTGATTCAAATTCTAAAATTTGTTTCATAGCCTTTACATCGTAAATAACTACAGTAACACTTACTGTACAAAACTCAGTTGAATTGTGAGTTCCCATTGATCCTGGACCAAACCCCGGAGAATAACTAGAACTAACATAATTATCAATTGTAACACCTTTTAAATACAGTAAATATTTTTTATCTGTTTTGGTTAAAAGGGTATTAATTATATCATTGTTTTTTTTACTATACCCTTCAGAAAGTGCCTTCCATTTATCACTTAAATCTATAACTAAATTGGTATATAAATTACTACTATTTAACGATGATTTAAAATCGTTAGCAAACGATTTTAAAAACACTTCATTACTCTCGTAATTTTTCTTAAATGTTTTTTTAAAACTATTTACAGTTACTTCTTTATTTGCAACAATTAGCATTGACTCAGATTTCAATACTTTTTCATTTTTATGTATATTCTTTATGAAATGTTTTGTTGGAATACAAGAAACCAATAAGGTTAACACAAAAATGCATACTACTTTTTTTAACATAGCTTAGTAATTTTAAATTAAGGCGGCAAATATATAACTCAAGGTATTAATTCGCAATACTTAATTCTAACTTCCTTTACTTGTTAGTATACAAGTAGTATTATAACTCTAGTGTTTTTATTATAATCTACCTTTAAACCTTAAAAACATGGGTTATGAAGACATAACCCATGTTTTTAAATTAATTCTTTTTCATAAATTAAAAAGAAAATATTCTTATTTATTTACTTTATAACTTTAACCCATTGTCCTTTATTACGAGCTATAAAGTCATTATCATACATGGCTTCTACCTGAATACCTGGTAAATAATACTCACCTAAATAAGAAGCGTTCAACAGCACTCTAAACGTTTTAGTTTCATATTTATTTAAGGTAAAATAATTACTAATACTTGCATCTCTAATATCTGTATAATCAACTTTTGATGAATTAGTATTGTTTCCAAAATCTGTGAAACGAGTATTTATAATTTCCCAACCTGATGGTATAAATTGTGTTAAAGCTACATTTTCAACTTTCTCATTAGTTGAATTTCTTACAGTTACTTCTGCAACAAAATTAGTTCCTTGAGACAAACTATTTGGCTCAACTTTAACTCCTTCTTTTGTTTTATAAACTACTGTTGCTTCTAAATTTTTTTGAACAACTTTCTCTTCACCAACTGGTAAAATTCCTTTATTAAAAACTCTTACATATAAAACACCTTTATTTTTATTAGAGATTTTTAATTGATTTTCTTGTTGTAAGCCTATTAAATCTTTAGCAAATAACGCTTTGGAAGTATTTATTTTTTCTGCATTGTTATTAAATGAATAGCTAGCATTAATACCTGAACTTTCTCCATTTTGAAGCGCATACTGGCTTATTGCTAATAAACTATATGACGTAGTTTGTGTACTCATCCAACTTTCACTAGATAAAGTTTTAGCAATTTCTTTAGCTAATTTAATTGCTTTTGTTTCCTCATTTAATAATGTATAGGTTTCTAAAGCCATTGCCTTATTTCTAGTTTCTGAACCATAATTATAATAATATCTCTTAGAATAATTTTGAGATGACAAACTATTTAAGATTGATTTTGCTATCGATTTTTTACCTATTAAAGCATAAGCTGCCGCTAATCTCATTTTAGCTTCATTAGAAATAGAATTGGTTTCTCTTAAACGATTCATTGATGCTAAATCAGGGCTATTTGCTAAACTCAAAGTGTATAATCGGTATGCTTGTGTTAAAGCATTATTATAATATCTTGAATTGTTTCTCCAATTTCTTGATTCTTGTTTTTGGTATTCAATCCATTTTGACCTAAATCCAATAGGTAATACATATCCTTTTTTAGCAGCTTCAATCATAAAGTGCCCTGCATAAGATGTTCCCCAACTATTTGCATTACCACTTCCTTGCCAATAAGATAAACCTCCATTTGATAATTGAAAATTTGATAAACGTTGAATTGTTGCTTTAATATTTCTTTCTATAGATTGATTTTTATCAGCTGGTAGTTCAAAAATTTCAGAGAGAAATAATTGAGGAAAAGCACTAGAAGTAGTTTGCTCAACACATCCATGTGGATATTGAATTAAATACCCCATCCGTTTTGTAAAATTCATTGGTGGTAATGTAGACAATTCTATACCAACAGTATTTGTTCCTTGAGTTCCAAAAGTTGAAAAGTTTATTTCACTTTGCTCGTTTGATTTTAAAATCAAATCTTTCACTTCTGTTGTTACAGGATTTGGATTTAACACATCTATTTCTACTTCGTAAGATGCTTTTTCATTTCCAGAACTAGCTTCAATATTTACCTTACCTATTCCCTTAAAATCATTAACTTTTAACGTAAAATATGCCATTTTTTCATCAGGCTGATTAAACGTAATCGTTTGTGTTTTATCTCCAATAATAGTATAAGATTCATTAGGCTTCACTGTTACCTTTACTTTTTTTACTGAAGGTTTCATTGCAAATACAGTAACTGGTAAAGTAACTGTTTCTTTCGGTGTTATTTTACGAGGTAATGAAGCTAAAATCATTACAGGTTTACGAACAAAAGCTGTTTTTTCATCACTACCGTATGCTTCCTTTTTTATATCAGTCGCTACAACCATTGCACGAACAGAACCAACATATTTGGGTATTTTTACCACATGTTCCTTAGTGTCTCCTTTTTCTAAATGAAAAGGCCCCAAATAAACAACCATGGGTTTAAACCTATTTGCTTTTTTGTTTTTACTACCGGCTTCAGCTTCATCACCTCCAATACTTAATATTTGATTTACTTTACCTCCATAAGCACCTACCACGTCATCAAAAATATCCCATGTTTTTACACCTAATGATTGACGCGCATAAAAGGTACTCCATGGATTAGGTGTTTTAAAACGTGTTAAATCTAACAAACCATCGTCTACCAAAGCAATTGTATACGTCATTGCTTTCCCTTTTTTCTCTTTTACTTTAATTTTAGCTACTGATTCTGGTCGTAATTCATCAGCTATACTAATCTCTGGTTCTAATTTTGTAGCTGGATCATTTACCAACATTGGTATTGAACCATACATTCTTATTGGTAAATCATTTACTGTTTGACTATGTTTTTGTAACAATGAGATATTTACAAATACATTAGGAGTATAGTTAGCTAACACTGGAAAACTAAATTCAGTTTGCTTAGCTTTTGTTTCTACCCAAAAATTATCTAATACTTCAACACCATTTTCAATGGTAATTAAAGCTCTTCCTCCTTCAGATGAAGGGAATTTTACTGTGGCTGTTTCATTTACTTGATATGATTCCTTATCTGTTGTAAATACCAACATCGTAGCATTTGTTTTGTCTTGACTTCCTTTTTTCTTTCCATACCAAGAAGGCCAATCGAAATATGCTATACTTGATGTTACATGTTTACTTTTTTTATCTCTTACTTTTATTAAATAACGTCCCCAATCACCTTCATCAACTTTTAAATCAAAAGAACCTTTACCTGTTGCATTCGTTTTTACCTGCAACGTTTTGTATGGTTGGTGATAGCGAGTTCCATCATAATTAGAAAGTCCGTTATCAGATGTACTCCACCACCATCTCCACGACAATTTGTACACCTTTACTTCTAGATTATTTCTAATACCTACTCCTAAATCATTAACTGAAGCTACATTAAACGTGTACTTTTCATCTGTAAATAAATAATTTCTAGACTGTTGTTCTTCTGCATTCAATAACCCTACATACGAAGTATATGGTGATACTTTTTTAGAAAATACATCGGTACTGAAATCGCCTCCATTTTCATACACTTTAGTTATAAAACTAGCTTTTAACATCCCTGGAGCTTTATTAGCCAATCTTGGTTTTACTGAAAAAGTTGTTTTTCCTTCATTGTTTAAAGCTCCTTTTAAAACTTTGAATTCTTCCGTACCAAATCTTCTAGTAATATCATCAAACTTATAATTTGAATACTTAGGAAAAGCTGTTACTGTTTGAGTAAATTTCCCATTAATGTCTAACTTTAAATTTCTAGCTATGGCACCATGCAACCATTTTACTTCCACATTTCCATCAATAGAAGTATTCGCCTTAATAAAATCTGCTTTTGTATTTAGCTTAATTTTTAAACGGTTAGGTTTTATTGTTTCTATTTTTAAATTTTTATTGAAAACCGCCCCACCTACACTTACTCTTAACTTCCAATTTCCTGTTATTGCATCACTGTTTGTTTTAGGAGAATACGCGTACACATTTTTGGGAGTTTTGAATAATATTTTACGTTCAGTAATTTTACCTTGCGGATTAATCAACTCAAATTTTATTGGATGTTTTTCTGGAATTGGATTCGCATTATCATTTAAAACAAAAGTTAAAAATAATTGATCTCCAGGTCTCCAAACTCCTCTTTCTCCATAAATATATCCCTTAATTCCCTTTTGAAGTTTCACTCCAGAAACATCAAACTTACTCATTGACAATGAATTTCCGTCATTTAGTTTAATATAGGTAGTATTATTATTTTTAGTTACAACAGCAAAAAAAGCATTGGTTATACCTTCAATTTTTACTATTCCTTCTTTATCTGTTGTTGTTTCAATAACTGGTTGCTGCTGTAAATTATATAACGTTACCTTAGCTCCTTCAACTGGGTTAGTTGTTAATAAATCAGTCACAGCAATAAAAGTTGTATTATTGTTTCCTTTTTTAACTATTACACCCAAATTAGTTGCTAAAATATTTGTGCTAATATTTTTATTATAAAAATAGGATTCAGTACAAGGATTTTTTCTGTCACTCCAACGATAGCTACGATAATTATCATTATAATAATTAGGATTATCGAACGCCTTAGTATTTACTTCTTTTTTACCATAAACTATTGTATTTGTTGAAACAGTTTCATCACAAGTGTAATTTGAATATTCTTTTTTAAATGAAAACTCTACCCTATACATTGCACCATTTTCAACAGTAATAATTTCTGCTAAATCTATAGCAAAAGCATTTTCTTTAGTCAAATCAACACCTTGATTTGTTAAGTTTACAGTATAACTTGCTACTGGCCTTCCTACATAACGTAAATTACCTTTATTACTTAAGTTATTGTATTGTAAAAATTGTAATACATTATCTTTATAAACTTTATAAATGGTTGCGTCAACAGCTTTAAGATTAACAGCTTTAAAATTTATCTTTAAATTTTTTGAGTTTGGTATAATTGTTCCACTTTTTATAAAACTTACAAGCGGATTTAATTGTTTAAAGTGTAATGTTTTACTGTAACTTTCTTTTAAAGCATATCCGTCAATACTTTTAACTCCTTTAAATATTTCAATATCTACTTTATTTTTAAACGATGCTTTCGGATAAATTGTTACTACATTATTAGCAACAGCATATGTGAAATTTCTTTTTTGAGTATTTACAAACTGAATAAGCCCTTTTAAATCTTGAGCCTTCTTTATTGCATCAGAAAAACTAATTTCTATATGTTGTTTTTCAGTATCAACAACTTCAATATTTAATACTTTAAAGTTATTCTTTCCTGTAATTGATAATTCTCTTTCTCCTTTAGATACTGAGTTAATTGCTTTACCATTCCATAAGACATTTATACTTTTATCATCTTCAAACCTTTTTAATTTATCAATTTTAAAAGTTGCTTTAGAAACAAATTTTTCTGAAGTATCAAACTTTATATCTGTGGCTTTTCCATTATAATTTGCACTCACCAACTCTGAAAGTTTTGAACTTTCAATTACATCACTCGCTGTTAAAACTCCTTCAATATAATATTCATCTTTATTTAATACTGTAGGTGACTTTAATGCTACATTAAATAACAGTTTTTTTGTTTTAATTTTGACAGTAAAGTCTTTCAAATTACTATCAATACCATCGTATAGTTTTGATAAATGTAAGGTTATATTGTATTCTTGATTACTTTTTAATTTTTCAGAAGGAACAAAAGTTAACAAGTTATCTTTTAAAACAACCGTTCCTTTTACTTTAGGTGTTATCGTAAAAACATCATTTTTTATATCAGCTACATTTGCTTTTTTCTTTAATAAAAAATCTAAACTAGAAGTCGTCGATATTAAATTCTCAGGAAAAACTGAAACATATTCATTATAATCATGAACATTACTAGCTTTAGACTCGTTTTTTTTACATGATTGTATAGCAAATACAAATACTAGTAAAATGATGATTTGATAGACTCTTTTCATATTAAAATAGTTCTTTTTCTTAAAAAATATTTGAAGTACTTCAAAGTTAGTTATTTTACTTCTTGTTTTGGTTAAAAAGAGCTTATATTTTTTACTTTTACACTTTCAAATTTAAATTATGCTTGGATTAAAATTCGATACAGAAACTTCATGGGTTGACGTTGCTAAAAATGGATTACAACAACTATTAACTGATCATGCTTTTGCTGAACAAAAAGCTGCTTCTAATGCCGTTTCAATTATTATAAATTATTCTGAAGAAACAGCACTTGTTAAAGACATGAGTGATATTGCTATTGAAGAAATGGAACATTTTAGAATGGTTCATAATATTATGATTGAGCGTAATATGGTGTTAGGTCAAGGAACCAAAAATGATTATGCTTTAAAGCTTCAAAAGTTTTTTCCGCATACAGGAAATCGTACAGAAGCATTAGTGCATAGATTATTAGTTGCTGCTTTAATTGAAGCTAGAAGTTGTGAACGTTTTAAAGTGTTTGCTGACAATTTGAAAGATGAACAACTTTCTAAATTTTATTTAGATTTGATGGTTTCTGAAGCTAATCATTATACATTATTCTTAGGATATGCAAGAAAGTATATGGATAAGAATATTGTTGATAAAAAGTGGAATGATTTATTAGCATTTGAAGCTGAAATGATGAAAAACAGAGGTACTACTGCCAAAGTTCACGGATAATAGAGATATACAATAATTTAACAATTATTGAAAATTAATAACGCACATAATGTTTAGTAAAGAAGAATCTGCTCAATTAAGAAAAGAATTTTGGACTAGTTTTGGAAAATCTTTTCCAAGAAAATGGTTGCTATACAACACTAAAATAAAAGGATTTGCGTTTAAATTTCAAGCGGATAGAAAAAAAGCTTCTGTTTGCCTAGATTTTGAGCATCCTGAAGAAATAGCAAATGAGTTATTATATGATCAACTAATTTCATTAAAAAAAATACTTGAAACAGAATATTTACCTGAAGTTATTTACAATGATAATTTTGAATTAGATAATCGTAAAATAATTAGGCGTATATATATTCCTTTTGAAAAAAAATTTAGTATTCATAATAAAAACACTTGGAGAGACTGTTATGAGTTTTTTGTTGATACTATGACTGAATTTGAACTATTTTTTTATGAATATGAAGATTTTATTAAGCAAGCCATATAACTCGATATAATGAAGAAACCTTTTTTTAAGTTTAATATCCTTTTACTAGCTATTCTATTTTTTACTTGTTCATCAGATAAAATTTCAGATGCAAATGATCAAACAAATACTTCTTTAGAAACTGAAATTTTATTATTAATTAACGATCATAGAGCTAGCTTAAATTTAAAAAAACTTGAAACATTAGCTGTTATAAAAACACAAACAAACAGTCATACTAAATATATGATTAAAAAAGGTAAAATATCACACGATAACTTTAATCAACGTGCTAATTATCTTCAAGCAAATGCAAAAGCTACTAGCACTTCTGAAAACGTTGCTTCAGGGTATTCTTCAGCTAAATCTTTAGTTAAAGGCTGGTTAAATAGTACTGGTCATCGTAAAAACATTGAAGGTAATTATACTCATTTTAATATAACTGCTGCCCAAAACAATAAAGGAATTTGGTATTACACTAATATTTTTATGTATCAATAAAAACAAAGTCTACCATCTAAAATATTTATTTTTTACTCGTACTTTTTTAATTATTAGTGCTTCTAAAGCAAAAATCTCATGGTAATCATAACTTACACGTTCGTATCCTCCTACTCTCCATTGAGCTCCATATGAGTTTTTTATAATGAAACCTTCTTTATCATAACCAACAATGGCAACAGCATGGCCTCCATATTTATTTTTAGTATCAGTTATTTCCATTAATAGTTCACCTTTTACTATACGTTGATTAATATTTTGATATAAACCTTTAGCTACTGAATATTTAAGATAATTTCCACTTGCACCTAATACTTTATATCCCACATCTGGTGTTATGGTATTAAATTTCCTAGAAGAAAAACTTTTCCAAGCATCTTGGTATATCAGTGGATATGAAACAGGAATCGCTTTTATTCCATTACGTAATTGTTGTTTTATATATTCTATACTTTTTGCTTTCTTAGCATCTAAATATTCATAGTCAGTGACAAAAACCCTAGCCTTTTTCTTATATTTTGTAACCAATGTAAATAAGCCAACTTCACCTTCATATAAATATTTAGAAAACTGAGTTTCATTCATTTCTCTAGCTCTTTCATAATCTAAATTATACGGCAAATATTTCTCTTCAATAACTCCATCCTTTTTTAAAGACTCAGGGTAAAACTTTAAAAAATGCCCTCTTTTAACTGTTGTTTTACCATCATACTGATATCCTTTTTGAAATGCATATAAATACTTCTCACTTAAATCTTTTGGTACATTAGGAAATGTTTCTAAAGCCGCTGCAATAGCAAATGCTGTGCATGTATATTTTACTCCTTGGTGTTTAACTGCTGATTGACTTTTCCAATGAATTAATGGAAGAGATCTACTTATTTTAGTAAAATCTGTATTTTGAGAAAATGTAATTCCTACCAATAAAAGTAAGCATAGAGTTAATGAATATCTCTTCATAGTTTATTGTTTTTTAAGCTAATATCATTTCTTATAAGAACTAGTATAATACTCCAAATATACAATAACTACATTTTTATATAAAAGTGAAAAACACCCTAAATTAGGGTGTTTTTTCGTTGATTTATTTATTATTTTATTATAAAAACTTAATACTAAAAGGATAGCTCGGTTCTTCATTATTACTTGCTTTAATAGCATTTAGTATCGGGAAAATAATATACGCAGCTCCTATTACTAAAAAGCCAAGTAAGCCCAAACCAAAAAATAACACTAAAGGAATACATATTAATAAATATAGAAACATAGTTATTCTAAAGTTTAAAATAGCTTTACCATGTTCATCCATATGCAAAATTTCATCCTTTTTTACAGCCCATATAATAAGAGGAACAATGAATCCTCCGATTCCTGTTACAAAATCTAATAATTGACTTAAATGGGTTAACACTAATAACTGATTATTTCTTTTCATATGTATATAGAGGTTGATTGTATAAATAAGACGCTTAACATGCAGTTTTGTTACAAAAAGTAAATTTATATCTCTATTTTACTATGTATATTTGCACCATGATTGAAAACGATACCATTATTGCTTTAGCTACTCCAGCAGGTGTTGGAGCCATTGCTATAATTAGACTTTCTGGGGAAAAATCTATTGAAATTGCCGATACTTTTTTCAAATCGGTTAAAAAGGTTAAATCGCTACGCACCCAAAAATCTCATACACTACATTTGGGACATATTGTAAATAATGATATTGTTATTGATCAAGTATTAGTTTCTATTTTTAAAAATCCACATTCATATACTGGTGAAAATGTAGTAGAGATTTCGTGTCATGGATCAAGTTTTATTCAGCAAGAAATCATACAACTATTTTTACAAAATGGGTGTAGAATGGCTGATAATGGTGAATTTACCATGCGTGCTTTTTTAAACGGAAAAATGGATTTAAGTCAAGCAGAAGCAGTTGCTGATGTTATTGCTTCAAATTCTGCAGCTTCCCATCAAATGGCTATTCAACAAATGCGTGGTGGAATTACCAACGAATTAAAAGAATTACGTGGTCAATTATTAGATTTTGCTGCCTTAATTGAATTAGAACTCGATTTTTCTGGGGAAGATGTTGAATTTGCAGACAGAACTAAATTTAAAGAACTCGTTTCAAAAATCACGTTTGTACTAAAGCGATTAATTGATTCTTTTGCTTTTGGAAATGCCATGAAAAATGGAATTCCAGTTGCAATAATAGGGGAACCTAATGTTGGAAAATCAACACTTTTAAATGTTTTATTAAACGAAGAAAAAGCCATTGTTTCTGATATTGCAGGTACTACTCGTGATGCCATTGAAGATGAAGTAATTATTGACGGAGTTGCTTTTCGTTTTATTGATACAGCAGGAATTCGTGAAACTGAAGATATTGTTGAAAATATTGGTATAAAAAAGGCGTATGAAAAAGCAGAAAACGCTCAATTAATTATTTTCTTAATCGATTCAAATAAATTTTCTCATTCTAGTGATTTATTTTTAGAGGAAATTGAAACTATCAAAGAGCGTTTTCCAAATAAACGTTTACTAGTAATTGCAAATAAAATTGACACATTATCGTGTCATGACTCTTCTATTTTACAATCAGAAATTGAGCACTTAATTTTATTATCTGCAAAACAAAAAACAGGAATTGATGAACTAAGAAGTGAGTTAACTTCTTTAGTAAATACTGGAGCTTTAAGTAATAATGAAACTATTGTTACGAACTCCCGTCATTTTGAAGCTTTGAATAATGCGTTAATAGCTATTACTTCTGTTCAACAAGGTATTGACTTAGAAATTTCTACCGATTTATTTTCTATTGATATTCGTGAGTGTTTACGTCACCTAGGAAATATTACTGGTGAATATGATGTGGATAAGGATATTTTAGGACACATTTTTGGTAATTTCTGTATTGGGAAGTAACTTCACAAAACTATCACACTCAAAAAAAATACACCACCTTTATAAAAAAGGTAGTGTATTTCATTTTAAAGCTAGAAACTGTATAATCTAACCTATCAATAAATCTGATTACATTTTAATTTTTTACTATTTTTAGCACATTACTACTTTCTCTTCCTATTACTTTTACCATATAAATTCCTGGTTTTTGTTTAGATAAATCTATTTTTATTGAGGAAGATTTTACATCATCAGAAAAAACTAATCTGTTATATAAATTATGAACTTCTATTCTTGAAGTGTCATCAATTAATAATTTTGGTATTTCTATAGTTGTAATTGATTCCGTAGGGTTTGGATATGCGCTAATTTCTTTTATATCTCCACCCACATTAATACTTTTAGACTCACAATAATAAGGTGAAGAAAATTCAATATTTGTATTGAATACACCCTTTTTTGCTTTCCAAAAATGGTATCGTGTTGCATAAAACTGGTTACTGAATCCTATAATATCTGATGGTTTTCCTTGAGTTATACCAGAAGTTCTTGAATCGTATTCAACTATTTTACCCGATATTTGGTCTGGATTTAATGCACTTTCCCACAAAAATGGTTGATAGTTAAAAGAAGTTCCATCTGAGATGAAAACTCTCATTTTAGTTTTACCACTTGATGTTTTATAAAAAGTAACAATATCGTCGTAGTTTTCACCCTTTCGATCTATGTTTAATGATAGCACACGTTTTGATATTTTAGAAGCTGTAAAATCTGTAGATGGATTAGATACCCACCATCCAACAGAACTCTGATATGAGAAGCCTGAGCCATTTGATAACCATACGTGAATTCGAGTATTTCCTCCACCATAATCATAAAAAGCAGCAATATCATCTACTTTACCATCTTTATCAAAATCACCAGAAACTACACGATCGGTTATTCTACTTGCAGTATAACCTGTACTATTCCACCAACCAGTAGAGTACTGGTAAGAAAAGGTATTTCCATTAGAAAGGAATGTATGTATTCTAGTTTCTCCATTTCCATAATCATAAAAAGCAGCGATATCGTCCCAAAATCCATCATTGTCAAAATCACCAGAAACTACTCTTCCCGTTATTTTATCAGGATCATATCCATTAAGAGAATAAGGACTACTTTGTGTAAACGAAGGTTGTTGCGCCCCATCACTTTTAAAAAGATCGAAACGCATGCTAGAAGCACCAGTTTTATTTATTAATATGAAATCATCTATATGTCCATCATTATCAAAATCACCTTTAACCATCCTTCCATTTACATTTTCTAAATCATAATTATTAAAATTGGAATTTACATTTAAAGTCCTATCTCCATTACCATTACTAGTAAATGTGTAAAGTTTAAATTTATCTATAACATTATTATATCGTAGCATAACAACATCATTAATAAGTTTATCATTTGAATCGTTTTGAGAAAAATTACCAGAGACTATGTGATCTGTAGCATAGAATGGATAGAAATTACAACCTTCATAAATTTGAGCAAAAATTGAATTCGTTATTATTAAAAAAATGCTTATTAATTGTATTCTTTTTTTCATATTATTTATACTTGTTTGGTTATTATTTTTAAAGATTTAAACTAAATAGTACTTAAAACTATTAAAGCTAACCTTATAATTTAGGAATAAAAATATAGAGCAATTACGAGTTCTAAAACAAGGAATAAATTTTTGATGATTTTGAAGTAATAAGTGATGGTTTTAAATAAAAAAGCGTTTTTATTTAAATTAATGAACTTTATTTAAACTAAAAAATCAGATTGAAAAACTGTCTTTTTTTAAGTGACTAAACTGGTATCTTATTACCATTGTTTAAATGAATAATAACAGGTTTATCAAACTCACAAAACATTAAATCATTTAATTCTATTAACTGAAACGAATCTTAAATAAATAATTTAGTTACTTTATCTATTCCAATTAAACTTATTCAATTTTATATGGAATCATTAAAGTAACTAATGTTCCTTCTTTTCCAAATATTTTTCTGTTTTGTACTTCTATTGCTCCTTCATTTTTAAATTCTTTAGATAGCATTGCTAAACGTTCAGAAGTAATTGTAGTTGCCAAAGAATTTTTGTTATTTTCTAATTTCTGATTAATTTCATCAATCCCAATTCCGTTATCTTCAATAGTACAAATTAATTTTTCTCCTTTAATCATTAAAGTTACCTTAATTTGCTTATTTTCTATTTTATTAGGAAAAGCGTGTTCAATAACATTTTCTATGAATGGCTGAATTAACATTGGTGGAATTTTTAAATTAATTGTGTCTATCTTAGAATCAACAGTTAATTTATATTCAAAAGGAGGGGATACATCTAAATTTTGAAGTGCCATATAGCTATCTATTGCTGATAACTCTTCAGACAATACTACTATTTTATGTCTTGAATTTTCTAAAATTGTTCGCAATAACTTTGAGAATTTAGATAAATAAGAGATCGCATTTTTTTCTTCTTTATTTAAAATCATCCCCTGTAAAACGGAGAGAGAATTAAAAATAAAATGAGGTGTCATTTGCGAACGCAATAATTTTTGTTCTATAACTATATTTTGAGTTTTAGATTTTTCGTTTCTTAACTTTAAAAAGAAAATTACTCCTACTAAGATTAATGTAGTTATTAAAAAAGCAATAACACCGAGTAATAAGTTTCGTTGTGATTTCTCTAAATTTTCATTAGTTGCCTTTACCGTTTTAGTTAATTGTAATTCTCTAATATTTGCCGAATCTATTGCTTGCTTATATTTATACTCATATTCTAATTGAGCAACTTTTTCAATATTTTCTTTATTAAAAAGACTATCATTCAATATTTTGAATTGTTCATGACTTTCTAAAGCTTTTTTGTACTTGCCTGTAGCTTTATAAATTTTAGTAAATAAATTATATGCATCTCTTTGATAGTTAAGAAGCTCTAGCTTATCTGAAATTTTTTTGCTTTTAAGAACATTATTTAACGCTTTATAATGTTCTTTTTGATTTAAATAAACTTTAGCTATTCCTAAATATGAATTACATAAAGAACGTTGATTTTTAACTTCTAATCCGTTTTTTTTTGCCTGTTTAAAATATTGATAAGCAACACTGTATTCTTTTAAATCTAAATAAACATCACCAATATTATTTAAAGGAGAAATCAAGTTGAATTTGTTATTCATATCTTGATGAATTTTTATAGATTTCTTTAGATTTTCAATAGCTCTCTGGAAGTTTTTTTTCTCTTTATGTACTAAACCTATATTATTTAAAGTAAAAGCTTTGACTTTTTTATCAGTAGTTTCTAATATTTTTTCATAGTAAAATAAAGCCTTCTCGTAATCTTCTTGATAATGATAGATAGCCCCAATATTCCCTAGTGTAGCATTCACTAACCAATCATCCGCATTCTTTTTTGCTATTTTATAGGATTTATTATAATGCTCTAATGCCTTAATATAGTTTCCTTTATTCATAAATATCAATCCTAAATTGTTATAACAATAAGCTACTCCAATCTGATTATTAACTTCTTTATGAATTGACATTGATTTTTTATAATATATGGTTGCATCAGGATAGTTTCCTAATTCAGAATAGGCTCTACCTATATTATTTGTAATTATAGCAACTGCCTTTTTGTTACCTATTTCTTCGAAAAAATGTATTGCTTTTTTATAATAGTCAATGGCTTTATTTTTATCCCCTTTATAGTAGAATAATACACCAATTCCATTATAACATCTCGCAATTTCTGATTTTGAATTAATTGCTTGGCTTAATTGTAGAGCTTCATTTATAAATTGAAGGCTTTTTTCAAAGTTTGATTTATCTCTATATACCAAACCTTTTAACCTTAAACTTTTTGCCTTTCCTTTGGTATAGCCTAAAGAATCTGAAATTTTTTCAGATTCTTTAAGGTATTTTATGGTTTTGTCAAAACTCCTTTTTCCGTATAATTTATTACTTAAATCATTCAATAAATTTACTCTTGTAGTGTCTTTTTCAGAATGCTTTTGTAATTTAATTTTAAGACTATCTATTTTCGAGTTTTGAGAAAAAGTAACTCCACCTAAAAAAAAGAAAAAGAGTAAAAAAAAATATTTATAGGTAATTTTCATATTTAAATAATAGTGTAAAATTTAGCAGAAATAATTAAAATAAACCTCCAAGATAGTTTTAAAAAAACTATTTATTATGTGAAAATTTATTTTCAATACTTATAAACCAATAAATGTAAGAGTAAATCTGTTATTTGTAACATCTTTTCATGTTCGAAATCTAAAACAACAGAAATAAGTCTTTAAATTTAATTTATAAAACTGAACGAAAACCTTTAAATGATGTTGGAATTTCTGTTCAAGGAACTACAGGATGTCCAACTGAAGAATAAGGGGTTATTTTAGCGCAAATAATTCAATGTTACTCTTTAGGCTTTACTCATGGTATTGTGTTTAAACATTAGAAAATTACAATTGTAATAAAATATAAAAAGTAGTCAACTATTAACTGACTACTTTTAGTATATGTAAAGAAAAGCTAACAAACTATTAGCAAGAACAACAATTATCAGTAGACTCTTCTTCGTTGAAAGAGCAATCTACTCCTTCATTCAATGCATTTTTTAACTGACTAAAAGCTTGTTGAATTTTTGATAAAGATGATGCTATATTCATACGCATAAATTGTGTATGGCTTTCTTCAAACCAATCCCCAGGAGTTAAAGCGAGTTTAGCTTGATTAACAATTACATGTTTTAGAGCTTTATCTGATAATTTTAACCTACTAAAATCTAACCATACTTGATACGTTCCCTCGGGTTTATACATAACAATTTCAGGCAATTCCTTTTGTACATAGTTTTCAATCCAATTCATAGTTGTTTCAAGATAAACTAATAAATCATTTAACCATTCTTCACCTTTTGTATAAGCTGCTATTGTTGCATTTGCTGAAAGTATATTTCCATGATCCAAGTATAAAGATTCTACTGTTCTTTTTACTTGTTTTTTGAAATTCTCATTAGGTATATATAAATAACCATTAGAAATACTTTGCATTCCAAATGTTTTAGCTGGTGAACCAATAACCGCAATATGGTTCTCATTATTATTCATAGAAGCAATACTATTAAATTTTGATGCTGAATACACTATATCTGAATGAATTTCATCACTAATAATAGTTACACTATACTCATTTGCTAAATTCACCAACTTTTGTAATTCTTCTTTACTCCATACTCTACCTACTGGATTATGAGGGTTGCAAAGTATGATAGACTTAATATTTAATGTTTTAAACTTACGTTCTATATCTTCAAAATCCATTTCATAACGACCATCAATAACCTTTAACTTATTTCTTACTACTTTTCTACCTGCAGATTCAATAACTTTAAAAAACTGATGATAAACAGGTGTTTGCACCATAATACTATCACCTTTTTTAGATAATTCTCTTATTAAAACACCTATTCCAGTTAGTACACCTGAAACTTGAACAAATGATTTTGGATTTAAATCTAGTTGATTACGCTTAAGGTTCCAATCAGAAATTACTTTAAAAACTTCTGCCGTATTAAACTCATAAGCATAAATATTTCTTGTTACCAACTTCTGAAGAGATTCTTGTATTGGTTTTGCTATTTCAAAATCCATGTCCGCTATCCACAAAGGCATCACTTCTGTTGTTCCAAACATCCCCTTTAAATAAGCAGGGTTATTTTTCGCAAAATTATTTTTCACCGAATGTATACTATTAAATTGACTCATTTTTTTCTTTTAATTTATTATTTTCTCCACTCAGCTTTAGCTGCTTTGAAATCTTTTTGAAACGTACTTGTATTCCACATTAGCAATAACATTCTATGTGCTATTTGCCTAGCAGTTTCATCATCACTTGGAAAGTGTACTCCCATTATTTCTCTAGACAAGCCAACTTCATAAGCTAAAGCTATATAATCATCTCTCTTTTCAGGCATCAATTCACTTAATGCGTATGCTTGTATGTAGGCCCATAATGTATGCCCACTAGCAAATGAAGGCGTTGGAATTTCTTGTAGTGGTTTTATATTTGAATCAAGATGATATGGCCTAGCTCTAATTTTATTAAACTTTAAAACAAATTCTAACAGCCGTGCATCATTCATTATTCCTTTTAATAGTTTTGCCGTATTGGGCAAATTATTCGCATTATGCCTTTTACCAGCAACTTCTCGTATCATGAAGAACAAATCTTTTAAATTATTCTCGTATCTATCATCTGTTTTAGTATAATTTTTATGAGGCCAATATCCAATTTTTGCAAGTTTCATTACACGTTCTACTTGCTTATTAGTTCTCTTTTTTTGTAAATCAAGTAAAAAATCTAATTCAGCCCTAGTTTGCTCTGAACTATTCGCTGGAAAATTTACAGAATTCATTATAAAATCTATTTGACTCGAACTTAAATAATGTGGCTTATTTAATGCATAAACTAATATAAAATTTAAATAATTATCAGTAGGATACACTATAGCATCCATCGACGCGAATTTAATACGCTTATTATTACTTAATTTCTTTAACTCTTGGTAATGATTCTTTACAGGCTCTATATTATGAATGGTAGACAAAATTGAATTCTGACTATAAACACCTTTAGAAAAAGCAACTAAAATAATTATTATAACACTTGTTTTAAAAATACTCATGATTAATTTTTTATTGTTATTATATTAAAACCAACCTATTAATAACCCGAATCCTAGTATAATCATTGAAATACCAGAAATTTGACTTATAATATGTTTATTTTTTAATAATTGATTTGAAAATTTATTAAATCCAAAACCGAAACCAATTAATAAAGCTCCAAGAGGAATACTATAACCAATAGCAAACACAAATAAAGTAAACCAACTTAAAAACAAGCTACCTTGTAAATAAGATGTTCCTAATATAATTGGAAATATTGGGCTACAACCAACAGAACATGCCGTGGCAAAACCACCTAAAAGTAAACCAAACAAAAAACTTTTATTTGCTAGTTTTGAAACTTTACTCGAAACACTTGTACCTATTTTAAAACTAAAAGGTAGCATCCCTAAACTCATTAATCCTAAATACACTATTAAAACACCTGCTAATATTGTCCAATATTGACCAACCATTTTCCCTATAGATGTACTTATTAAACCTGTTAAAGCACCTACTAATGATAAAGAAATAATATTACCTACTAAAAAAGAAAAACCTGTTTTAAGATGTGAAGTTTTACTTTTTGAACTAGTTTCTGAACCTGCATAACTTGTAATTACTGCCAAAACACCAATATTACAAGCAGAACCAACTGCTGCTAAAAGTCCCAGTATAAAAATAGCTATAAAAAATAAAGGTGAGTTTAATTGATTTTCAATAATACTACTAGTCCATTGTTGTAAATTTTCTAGCATACTTTCTAATTTGATTTTTTTACACCATTACAAGTAGCTGTTTGTTTTGGTGAACAGGTAGCTCTTTGATTACTATCACACGAAACTTTACTTGATTCTATACAACTATTTTTTTCACTAGTTGAACAAGTCGTACTAGTAACTAAAGCTGTATCATAGGCTCTAATTAATTTTATAGAGTTTACATTTATTGCTTTTATAATTGAAGAACTTTTTCCTACAACAGCAATTGATGGTATTTCTTCTATTTTTAATTTTGATACAATATCATTGTAATTGGAAGTGTTTGATTCTAAAACTAATAAATCAGCAGAACTTTCTATTTCATTTAACTCGTTAACTGTATTACTTACTTTAGAAATAATTTTCTTATTCTGATTGGAATCATTTCCCTTTAGAACAATATAAACAACTTTTTTACTTGTTTTTATCCATGCAAAATCATTAATAGAAATTGTTACTAATCCTTCAGTAGTTTTACATGTATCGTTATCGGTTACTACTTCTTTAAAAGCTGTGTTTAACGCAAAAATTAATGCTAAACCCAATATAAACAAACCTAATTTTTGTTTCATACTTACGTTTCTATTTTGGGAAATGCAACAATCAGTATTATCTTTTAATTCATCGTTTGGTGTACAACAATTTGTTCTATTTGATTTGCTCATTATTTTTAATTTTAAGGTTATTTTCTACCTATAGACGTCACAGTAAAAAAAAGACGCAAAAAAAAATTGCTTCAGACAATTATGAAGCAATTTTTCTTATCAAGATGATTCTAAAAACTATTTTTCAGCATAAACACCTAAGCTAATAACGGCATTATCACTTTCCTTAAATTTTTCGAGTTCTTCAGGACAACATACATAGTTTAACAACACCTCATCTGGCATATCTACAATTCGTTCTTTTGTTATAGTAATATTTTTAAAACCAGCGTCCTTTATTGCTTGTATATACTCTTCTTCCTGTAATGCTCCAGAAATACATCCTGCATACATTTCGGCAGCTTCCATTATTCCTTTTGGTAGAGTTCCTCTTAAAACAATATCTGACATGCTAAAATGACTTCCTGGTTTTAAAACACGATATACTTCCTCATATGCTTTCTTTTTATCTGGGACTAAATTTAAAACACAGTTACTCACTGTAACATCAATACTATTATCTTTAAGAGGTAAATTTTCGATTTCTCCTAATATAAAATCGATATTAGTGTACTCTAGTTTTTGCTTATTCTCATTAGCTTTTTCGATCATTGCCTCCGTCATATCAACCCCTATTACATATCCAGAATCTCCTACAATTCTTCTAGCTACAAAAACATCATTTCCAGCACCAGAACCTAAATCTAAAACAGTATCACCTTCTTTTATTTTTGCATACTCAGTTGGAATTCCACAGCCTAAGGCATAATCTGCATCAGCTTCATACCCTTCAACAGTTTCATAACTTTCACTTAATGTCCAATCTTGAGCTGGCGATCCACATGATGTTGGTCCACAACCACAACCTGCTCCAGAATTTGCAACCCTTGTATACGCTTCTTTTACGTGTTCTTTAATTTCTTGTGACATACTATATTTTATTTAAAGTGTTTTTATTTAATTTTCACTCTATAGACGTCAGCTAGAAAAAAGGACGCAAAAAATAGTTAATCACATTTTTTTTTACACTTTTTTTCCTTGTAATCAATAACATCTCCATACACATCTGTAGAGATTATACAGCAATCCTCATAAGCAGATTTCAGCATTTCTCTTCCCCGTTGTACTCTTGATTTTGTTCCCGAATATGAGATATTTAATCGTTTAGCAATTTCTTTCTGAGGTATATTTTCAATATCTGCTAAAATAATAGCCTGCTTATATTTATCAGGTAGTGAATTTATGAATGGGCTTAAACAACTAGTTAACTCTGAAGTAAGAGTATCTTCATGTAAATCTTCTGAATCCATATTATCAGAAGATTCATTGTACTTCAACTTTCTAAAATGAGAAACTATTTCATTACGTGTAATTTGATAAATCCAAGCTATTAGTTTTTCTTTATTTTTCAAGGTTTCAAACTTTGTAAACACCTTTAAAAAAACATCTTGAACAATATCTTTTGTAAGTTCGGTATCTTTAACTTTTCCATTAACAAAATTAGTTAATCGATCATTCATCGTATTCCAAACATGTATAATTTCAGTATTCATAATTACAAAAATAAATCTTTGATTTATTTATAGACGCGGAGGTTAAAAAAAGACGCAGCTTTTTTTATTACTTATTTTACTTTGTAAAACATTTACTCTACTAAAACAAAACAATTCTAGTTATAAATGATCTCAATATTACTTGTTAATGGATAACTTTGACAACTTAGTATATAACCATTTTCTACTTCTTGTTCTGTTAATGCTAAATTTTTTATCATAGCTACTTTTCCTTTAATTACTTTACATTTGCAAGTAGCACAAACCCCTCCTTCACATGAGTATGGTGGTGAATAATTTTCATCTAATAAGGCTCTTAAAACAGTTTTTCCTTTAGGAATAATAATTTCATTTTTTTCACCTTTTAAATTAACTATTAAGTTAGCTTCTGTAGTAATTTCTATTTCGTTATTCATAATTGCTCCTCCAAAACTTTCAATAAATATTCTATTGAAAGGAACATCCATACCTTCTAACGTTTTTACAGTATTATCTATCATTTTTCCAGGACCACAAACATAATATTCAGTATTTTGTGCATAAGGTGGGTATGTATTTATAAACCAATTTATACATGCAGCATCGACTCTTCCTTTTCTATAAGTTTTATCAGATACTTTCCATAAATCACTCCAACTACTTTTTGGTCTACTTAATGTTTGTATTAATACAAATCTGTTTTTATATTCTTCTTCGAGTAATTTTAATTCTTCTCGAAACATAATAGTTTCTTGACTTGTATTACCATATATCATATATACATAGCTCCTTTCTTCCGTATACAATACCGTTTTTAAAATAGAAATAATAGGTGTAATTCCACTACCTGCTGCAAATAAATAATATGTTTTATAATTATTTTTATTCACCTTTGCTAAAAAATATCCTTCAGGAGGTAAAACTTCTACATAGTCTCCTTTTTTAAGAGTATCATTTATATGGTTTGAAACCAAACCATCCTTAACACGTTTTATACAAATTTGTAAATATTCACTAATAAGAGGCGAACTACATAATGAATATGAACGACGAATTTGCTGTCCTTTTAGATTAAATTGTAACGTAATATATTGTCCTGGATCATATGTAAACACACTATATAATTCATTTGGTATTTTGAAAGTAATTAAAACTGAATCTTTAGTTTCTTCTTTTAGTTCAATAATTTTTAATGAATACACTTTACCCATAATACATTTTTAAATATTTGCTCCATGATTATTCATCCATTTTTTTACTTCTTCTTGAAAACGCACTACTGCATATTCTCCTTTCTGTGCTCTTGCTCCTATACTAAACATTGGCGATTTTAAAGATTTTTGCTGTTGCTCACAAGCATATACATCTTCTTTCATAAAATCTCCAGAAGCCATTGGATCACTTGGATCTCCCTCGTACTTCCCTTTATTTCCATATTTTAACCAAACTTTGCTCATGGAAGACTTTGTGTATTGTTTAGTAAACTCCCACTCACTAGCATTTTCCATTTTAGATCTAATTACAACCAATGTTTTATCTGCAGCTAATGGTATAGCATGAAAAGTATTCCATGCTGCTTCCCCTTCAGTAATTCCTATATTAGGGAACAACCAAGGCACATAAGCTCCAATTTTTTCTCTTGGCACACTACTTATTAATGGTTGAGGTGATGCATTATCAACATCTGCTAAATACTCTGAAACCAAAGGTTCATAAAACCAATAATGAGGCCCTTTCCAACCAAATTCTGCTTTTGCATGGTCATACATATTTAGTGTTCCTTCATGTAAATGAGCCAAATGGTAGTGATCTATATAGTTTTCAACAATAATTTTCCAGTTTGCATGTATCTCTTTAGTATAAAATGCCTCCCCTTCTTTTTCCTGGTACTCTACTAATTCTTCAGGTATATGTGGCCCTAAGTATGGTGTTACTTCTCCAAAAAACTCTAGTATATTTTGAGCATTCTTTTCTGGGTGTACAAATAACATTCCTTTAAAAATATCAACTGAAGCTTCATGTAAATTCAAATCACATTCATGTAACTTTTTAGAGCATAAATCTGGAAACTCCTCTTCTTTTTTAGGTACACTAATTAATTTCCCTTCTAAATCATATGTCCAATCATGATACGGACAAGTAATTGCTTTTTGATTTTTTCCTACTGCACGTAAAAGTTGTGTACCTCTATGACGACACATATTATGAAAAGCTCTGAGTCGATGGTCTCGACCTTTAACTATGAAAATATTATTTAATCCAGCTTGAACAGCTATGTAATCTCCCGGATTTGCCACATCTTCTACCAAACCTGCAAATTGCCATGTAGTACTAAATAAAGTTTTCATTTCTAAATCAAACCACTCTTTAGACGTATAAGCTTCTACAGGTAATACATGCATCATTTTCTTTTGTTGTGAATCCATACTTCTACTCATATTATTTATTGATTACCCTTCTCCAAACCTCTTCATAAGGTTCTCCTTCTACCGTCATTAATACCTTTAGTATATCTTTACTTTTTAACGTAAAAACAACTTCATAATAAGTTCCTTCAGGTAAATACATTTTCCCTTTTATATACTTTTTTCCTTGTCTTTCAACTCCCGTCAAAAAATAGTCTTCTTTTTTATTATTTCCTTTATAGGTTTCTTTTCCGTCATTGTAGTAATGAATTTTTCCAAAAAATTTCCCTTTATATTCAACAACTTCATACACCGCTTCGTAATAGTCATTTTTCACTTTCCAAGTACCTATAATTTCATCACTACTTTGAGCACACGAAACACAAGCAATTAAGTACACTAGAATTATTAATAACTGTTTCATCTTTTTAAATTTTTAAAATAATTACACCTTATAAGTCCTATAAAATGTTTTCTGCTTATCAAAAATACTTTTGCTAGTAATACTCACTATAATCTATAAACAAAGTAGATAATGAATATATTGACATTAACACCCAACTACTAATAATTACCCAATAGAGCACTGTATTTTCTTTTTTTGATATAGGCTCAATAAAATAAGTTATTCCTGTAAATAGATCAGGAATCACCCAAAACAGGAATAAAATTCCCCATGCCCACTCCCAATTCATTAGTAAAGCGACATACATTAAAATTAATGCTACTATTGATCGCCATTTAAAAGATTGTTTCATTCTTAAATATAAAAAAGAAATTTTAAATTGAGATACCAAATCTTCTTAACATCTTCTTTTCTAGACTCCAAAAAAAACTAAATTGCCCGAAAACCCAACCAAATAACACTAAAAAAACTTGATAAAACACAAAGCTTGAAACCACAAAAAGTGGATAATAGATAAACGGGTTAAAATTATCTAAAGTAATTCCTAATAACTTTAAAACTGGTCTTCCAATGGCTATAGATGATGAGCCTGTAATTGAAAAAACTATACATATTATCATTAAATCTTTTGGGGTTTCTACATTCCAACGTACCATTAATTTTTTCATCTTAAATAAATTTGGTTCAAAATTATACAATAGTCATTTGTTTTATTTTGACTTATATCAAAAACGCTTCTTTGTGATGATTTTGACATAAGTCAAAATTATTGTTTAGAAAGCTTCCCAATTTTGCCTTTGTAATTATTAAGTATTAAAAATGAAAAAATCTCTAGTTGGTGTATTCCTTTTTTTAATTAGCTGTTCTTCTCAAATTGATCATCGAGTTTTAGGTACCTGGAAAGTTCAAAGTACTTTTTATAAAGCTATTTATAAGATAGAAAAACAGCATACAAAACTTATAGGTAAAGTTCTTTACTATAATGATGACACTACTATCCTTAAAAAAACTAACACTGATAAAGATATCTTCATAAAAAACTTAGAATATAAAAATGAGGTATATGTTGATGCTATATCTGGTGCTACAAAAACTAATTCTAAAAATTTAAAAATTAAAGTTAAACACAAGGATACACTAGAAGTTACTAGCTATATAAGTAATAAGCCTCTAGTTGAAATTTGGATACGAAAACTATAATAAACAATAAAATATGAAAAAAAGACACATACTTTTTGGGATACTAATAACACTTTCTCTTACAAATTGTGAAGATGGAATTAGAGATATAACTGGAGGAGGAACAGCAACACCTAATCCAAATCCATTAACAGAAGTTATTCCTACAAATATTGATACCGATGGTTTTGACTTTCTTGAAAAAATGCAAGGCCATTGGGTAGGTAGTAATCGAGTTATTGCTGATGATTACCCCTGGTTTGGCTGGGATTATAGAGCTATTTCTAAATCGCATATACACGGTATTCATGAAGGTGGTTCATTAGGTAACTTATTTACTTCTTTTTTTGTAACCAACTATAAAGGTACTAGAACAATAATGGCACGTAATGGAGGACTATTAAGTGGTATTTATAGAACAAGTTATTTTGTATTAGATAAGGTTGAAAATAGAAATACTGAAGGTAAATACTATCGTTTTGTAGATGCTATTGGTAGCAAAAATATTATGTACTTTGAGTTACGCTTTAAAAACGACAGTTTATACTTTAACTCCTATACTAGCAATTTAGGGAATCGTATTCCATCTCGCCATATGACTTTTAAAGGAAAGAAAATGCATATTGAATTAGCACAAACGGCTGCTAATGCTACTAACTTCCCTCAAAATGTTATTGATACTGGTTTAGATTTTAAAAACGGGTTTAAACCTGAAAACCTATACGTAGAACAAGGAGGAGAAAGTGCAAAATCGGCAACATTCTTAGCGCAACAAACAAATAATAATGTATATGAATTAGCACCACAATCTGGAGATCCATATCAAATAACTAACCATCCTAGATTAGGTACGTTAACTGTGAATTTAACAAGAAACAGTCAAATTAGTGAAACTGATTTGTTTGTGTATTTATCTAGAGACCCTTTAACATATGCTAACGGTTATTTAACCACCAACATGAATGCTTATAACACATTACTACATTTTCCAAGTTTAGAAAATAAAGAAAATGATTTTTTATTTACATACCTGCATCCTGGAGAGTATTACTTAACTGTTATTGCTGATAAAAATGATGACGGAAGTCCAAATCAAGGAGATATTTTAAGTATTAGTAAAAAAGTTACAATACTTCCTTTAGAAAATAAAATTGAAAACGTAACCAATATTGATGTTCAAAATTAAAAATATGAAAAAAATAGTATCCCTATTAATCATAACTATAATGATGATTAGTTGTACAACTGCAGAAATTCCTTTAGCTGGACAAGTTCCCATTACAAGAAACATAACTTATACACAAGATATCCAACCCATTATATTTAATAACTGTTTAACCTGTCATAGTTCAGTAAATCCAAGAAACGGATTAATCTTAGAAACCTTTACTCAAGTAAAAAATTCAGCTCAAAATGGAACTTTAATAGCACGAATGAACGATGCTGCTAATCCTATGCCACAAAGTGGTCTTTTAACAGCCGATAAAAGAGCACTAATTGATAAATGGAGAACCGATGGTTATTTAGAATAATAAAAACATAGCTAAAACATACTCTAACATGAGAAACCTAATCATACTTACAATTGTATTAATAAGTCAAACTATTAATGCTCAAAAGTACTTTACAAGAACTGGAAAAACAGATTTTAAGGCTTCAGTTGATGCTTTTGAACCTGTAGAAGCTTCGAACAATAGTACTACAGCAATTTTAAAAATAAACACAGGAGACTTTGCCGCTCAGCTATTTATTAATGCTTTTAATTTTAAAGTTGCCTTAATGCAAGAGCATTTTAATGAAAATTATATGGATAGTGACACCTATCCGAAAGCTATATTTAGAGGAAAAATAGAAAAATTTTATTTAGATAAATTAAGTACAAAAAAAGAGTTTTTGTTAAATGGAACACTAGAAATCCGTGGAATTAAAAAAGAAATTAACACACTTGTATCCGCCATTTATAAAGAACATAAAATTTTAATAAAAGGTAACTTTTCTATTACCCCTCAAGATTTTGAAATTAAAATACCTAGTGTTGTTAGAAAAAAAATTGCTCAACAAATAAACATTATAATTAATTATGAATTGGTTGAAAAAAAATAAATTCTTTGTAATACTATTCTTTATTGCTTTGTGTGGATTTACTTCTTATAAATACATTTATAAACCACATAAAACTATTGAAATTTTGACACCAAATTTTAAAGGAAGCTCATTATTTTTTTTACAAAAAGCTAACAAAAACTTTAACCACTGGAATTCAAAAATAGTTGTATTAACTGGTAAAGTAAGTTCTATTGATAAAGAAGGAATTACTTTAAATGACAAAATATATTGTCAATTTAAAACCCCAAAAGAAGCTACTCTTATAAAAGAAAATCAAGTAGTACGAATCAAAGGTCGTGTTATAGGATACGATAATTTATTAGACGAATTAAAACTAAATCAATGCATACTAAAATAACATATATCATCATCATCACTCTATCGTTATTATCAATTACAACTCAAGCACAAGATGATTTATTAAATGAACTAAATAACGAAACTAAAAACACAAAACAATTTGATTTACCTGCATTTAAAGCCATGCAAATAGGTAATTTACAATCTACTAAAATTGCTGATAAAGGAGATTTATACTTAATTGTATCGCATCGTTTTGGTACTTTTAAAAACGGAATTGATGACTTTTTCGGATTAGATCAAGCAAATACTAAAATACAATTAGCCTATAGTTTTTGGGAAGGAATTCAGTTAAGTTTCAGTAGAGATAGTTTTGAAAAAACATATTCAGGTACTGCTAAAGTTCGTTTAACAAAGCAATCAAATCAATTTCCTTTGAATATAGTTGGATATGCAAGTGCTGATATTAATTCAGAAATTAAAAAAGCTAACTACCCTAGTTTAAAATTTGGTGATCGTATGACTTATACTACTCAATTGTTGGTTTCAAGAAGAATATCAAAAAAGCTATCTTTAGAAATCGCTCCCTCATTTGTTCGTCAAAATTTACAAGACCTAAACTTCACTGGGGCTAGAACACATAACCAGATGTTAATGGGCTTGGGAGGTCGAATGAAAGTTAGCAAACGCATGAGTATTAACCTAGAGTATGCTTATAATTTCAGTAAACATGAAAATTCAAAATATAACAATCCGTTGACTTTAGGAATTGATATTGAAACAGGAGGACATGTGTTTCAATTATTATTTTCAAACGCTAGAGGAAGTAATGATGGTGCTTTTTTAACTAAGGCACAAGGTGATTGGAGCACAGGGGATATTTCATTTGGTTTTAATGTTGTAAGAGTTTTTTAACGCATAAAACCATCTTTTTCAGGATAAAATCTTTCTTATAATTAAGAGAGATTTTTTTATTTCCCCCTAACTCTACTAAGAGTTTCTTGGCTAATTCCCAACATAGAAGCAATATGACCTAAATTTGCTATTTGAGTAATTTTTGGAAACACATTAATTAACAATTCATATTTTTCTTTAGCTGTTAAAAAATAATACCCTTTATAAAAATCATCAATTATAGCTATCTGCTCCTCCATCATTAAACGTCCAAATCGCTCTAAAGTTGGATAATTCTGATATAATTCTTGCCAATCATTATATGAAATTGCAAAAACTAGTATATCACTAGTAGCTTCAATATACTCCAATGAAGGTTTTTTTAAAATATAACTGTGCCATGAAGTAAATATTGATTGCTCCGGATAAATCCAATGTGTAATATCTTTACCCTTTTGAAACAAGTACGTTCTTACAGTTCCTTCAGATAAAAAGTACAAATGTTTACATGTTTTGCCTTCTTCTACTAATAACTCATTCTTGCTATATTTTTTTTTAACAATAACATTAGTAATAGCCTTTTCTGCCTCTTCAGAAAGAAAAACATATTGTTTAATAAATTCAATAAAATCTTGCATAAAGCTAATTTAAGAAATGC
>JBELFC010000015.1:0-37772 GCA_042093175.1 Tenacibaculum sp.
TACGAGACGCTAAAGAACAGGCTACTCAAGGAGAAGTGTTAAGCTTTATAGAAGAAAGTGAACCTGGTGATTTAGCTTTTTTTGACAATGACGAAGGTGTAATTACTCATGTAGGTATAATAATGAATGATTATAATATTATTCATGCCCATGGGAAAGTTCGTATTGATAAGTTAGATCATAGTGGTATTTATAATGTAGATTCACAGCAACATACACATAAACTAAGAGTTATTAAACGATATATTTAAAAACAAAAAAAGGGTTGAAAATTTTCAACCCTTTTTTTATTACTTATTTATTTTTACTCTTCGTCGAACTCAGTTCTTGTTTCTTCTGACTTTTCGCCCTTTTCAATTTTGATGACAAGCTTTTTATCTTTTTCATCTAAATCCATAAAAATAGCATCTCCTTCATCTAACTTAGCACTTACTATTTCTTCAGCTAAAGCATCTTCAATATATTTTTGAATAGCTCTTTTTAAAGGTCTAGCTCCATATTGCTTATCAAATCCTTTATCAGCAATATAATCTTTCGCTTTTTCGCTTAAGGTTAAATGATATCCTAAGTCTGAAATACGGTGTAACAACTTGTCTAACTCGATATCAATAATCTTATGAATATCTTCACGCTCTAAACTATTGAAAATTATTACATCATCAATACGGTTTAAAAATTCAGGTGCAAAAGATTTTTTCAAAGCTCCTTCAATGATACTTTTAGCATGAGCATCTTCTTGATCTTTCTTAGAAGAAGTACCAAAACCAACTCCACCACCAAAATCTTTCAACTTACGAGCTCCAATATTTGAAGTCATAATAATAATGGTATTTCTAAAGTCAATTTTTCTTCCTAAACTATCAGTAATAAACCCGTCGTCTAAAATTTGTAGCATCATGTTAAAAACATCAGGATGCGCTTTTTCAATTTCATCTAAAAGCACAACTGAATAAGGTTTTCTTCTAACTTTTTCAGTTAATTGACCACCTTCTTCGTACCCTACATATCCTGGAGGTGCACCAATTAAACGAGATATCGCAAACTTCTCCATGTATTCACTCATATCAATTCTAATAAGCGAATCTTCTGAATCAAATAACTCTTTAGAAAGCACTTTTGCTAACTGTGTTTTACCTACCCCTGTTGAACCTAAAAATATAAATGACCCAATTGGCTTATTAGGGTCTTTTAATCCAACTCTGTTACGCTGAATAGCTTTTACCACCTTAGTAACAGCTTCGTTTTGTCCAATTACCTTACCTTTTATTAAGTTTGGTAATTCTGCCAATCGACTACTTTCAGCTTCAGCAACTCTATTTACAGGAATTCCTGTCATCATAGAAACTACTTCAGCAACGTTCTCTTCAGTTACCGTTTCACGATGTAATTTAGAATCTTCTTCCCATTGATTTTGAGCAGAATCTAAAGCCGTTTCCATATTCTTTTCATCATCACGTAACTTAGCAGCCTCTTCGTATTTTTGACCACTTACAGCTTTAGTTTTGCGATCTCTAATTTCTTCTAATTTAGCCTCTAACTCTAATATTTGTTGCGGTACAACAATGTTTGTTATGTGAATGCGAGAACCTGCCTCATCTAATGCATCAATAGCCTTGTCTGGCAAATATCTATCCGTCATATAACGACTTGTTAACTTTACACACGCTTCAATAGCTTCATCCGTAAAGTTCACATGATGATGTGCTTCGTATTTACCTTTTATATTATGTAAAATTTGGATCGTTTCTTCAACAGTAGTTGGATCAACAATTACTTTTTGAAAACGACGTTCTAAAGCTCCATCTTTCTCTATATTAGTACGATACTCATCTAACGTAGTAGCTCCAATACATTGAATCTCTCCTCTTGCCAATGCTGGCTTTAACATGTTTGAAGCATCTAAAGAACCTGTTGCTCCTCCAGCTCCAACGATTGTATGAATTTCATCAATGAATAAAATAATATCATCATTTTTTTCCAACTCATTCATTAGCGCTTTCATACGCTCTTCAAATTGCCCTCTGTATTTTGTACCAGCTACTAAGCTTGCCAAATCAAGAGAAACTATTCGCTTATCAAAAAGGATTCTAGATACTTTTCTATTAACGATACGTAAAGCTAATCCTTCAGCAATTGCTGACTTACCTACTCCAGGTTCACCAATTAACATTGGATTGTTCTTTTTACGTCTACTTAAAATTTGTGAAACACGCTCGATTTCTTTTAACCTACCTACTACAGGATCTAGTTTATCGTTCTCAGCTAAAGCTGTTAAATCACGTCCAAAATTATCTAAAACTGGTGTTTTCGATTTTTTAGCCTGCTTTCCTCTTGGGGTTTGCTGCCCAAAAGGATTCGATTTATCATCAGAAAACTCATCATCTGATGGGGTTTCAGCTATAGGATCTGAAGAAAAATCTTCAACATGTAGTTCTTTATACAATGATTTAGCCTGCTCATAATCAATATCATACTTTTGCAACAACTTAGTTGTTGGATCATTTTCATTGCGTAGAATACACAACAACAAATGAGCCGTATCTATTGCGTTACTTTGATATAACTTAGCTTCTAAAAACGTTGTTTTTATAGCTTTTTCTGCTTGTCTAGTAAGATGTAAACTCTTTTTTTGATTATTTCCTATCGAAGGAGATGAGGGGTTTAGTTTTTCTAGCTTATTACGTACTAAATCTAAATCCACATCAAATGTAGTTAAGATTTCAATACCTTTACCGTCTCCTTTTCTTATTAATCCTAAAAGCAAATGTTCTGTTCCAATAAAGTCGTGCCCTAATCGAAGAGCTTCTTCTTTACTGAAAGTTATCACATCTCTAACTTGTGGTGAAAAATTATCGTCCATAAATTTAATTTGTGTCTGTGTAAAGTTAGTGAGATTTTTTTACAAAAAATTACAAAAAAGGTGCCAATAACAATTTAATGACATTCTGGCTTTACAAAAAGACGCAGATTTTAACAAAAACACATTAAATTATTGTTAAAATTGTTAATAACTATGGTTAAAACAACATTAACAAATTTTGTGTAAAACTTGGCTTTATTGTATCTTGCAATGATTTAGAAAACACATGTTTTTTACAACATGTTCCAAGTGAGTTTTATTTTATGTAAAATTCACTTTTTTATCAAATAACAAGTACTAATATTTTAAAGAAAAATATATGGCAGATGGCGAAAAGTTGATTCCTATCAACATTGAAGAACAAATGAAATCAGCATATATCGACTACTCAATGTCGGTAATTGTATCAAGAGCTTTACCTGATGTTCGAGATGGTTTAAAACCAGTTCATCGTAGAGTTTTATTTGGAATGCATGAATTAGGAATTAAAGCTACAGGAGCATATAAGAAATCAGCAAGAATTGTAGGGGAAGTATTAGGTAAGTATCATCCACATGGTGATACTTCTGTTTACGATTCTATGGTTCGTATGGCTCAAAACTGGAGTGTACGTTACATGATGGTTGATGGCCAAGGAAATTTTGGTTCTGTTGATGGTGATAGCCCAGCAGCAATGCGTTATACTGAGGTACGTATGCAAAAAATATCAGAAGACATGTTAGCTGATATTGAAAAAGATACTGTTGATCATAAATTAAATTTTGATGACACTCTTAAAGAACCTACGGTATTACCTACTCGTATTCCTAATTTATTAGTAAATGGAGCTTCAGGAATTGCAGTTGGTATGGCTACAAACATGGCTCCTCACAACTTAACAGAAGTTATTAATGGTACCATTGCATACATAGATAATAGAGAGATAGAAATTGACGAATTAATGCAACACGTTAAGGCCCCTGATTTCCCTACTGGAGGAATCATTTATGGGTATGATGGTGTACGTGATGCTTTTCATACTGGTAGAGGCCGTATTGTTATGCGAGCTAAAGCTACTATTGAAGAAGTAAAAGGGCGTGAATGTATTATTGTTACTGAAATTCCTTACCAAGTTAACAAAGCAGAAATGATTAAAAAAACTGCTGAGTTAGTAAATGATAAAAAGCTAGAAGGAATCGCTAACATCCGTGATGAATCTGACAGAAAAGGAATGCGTATCGTTTATATTTTAAAGCGTGATGCAATTCCTAATATTGTATTAAATAAATTATACAAATACACTCAATTACAAACATCGTTTAGCGTTAATAATATCGCCTTAGTAAACGGTCGTCCTGAGCAACTGAACCTTAAACAATTAATTCATTACTTCGTAGAACATCGTCATGAAGTAATTGTTCGTAGAACAGAATTTGAGCTTAAAAAGGCAGAAGCCCGTGCTCATATTTTAGAAGGTTTAATCATTGCTTCTGATAATATTGATGAAGTTATTGCTATCATTAGAGGGTCTTCTAATGCTGATGAAGCTCGTGAAAAATTAATTGCTCGTTTTGAATTAACTGAAATTCAAGCAAAAGCAATAGTTGAAATGAGATTACGCCAGTTAACAGGACTGGAACAAGATAAATTACGTGCTGAGTACGATGATATCATGGCTACTATTGTTGATTTAAAAGACATTTTAGCAAATGAACCTAGACGTTATAGCATAATAAAAGACGAATTAATCCACATTAGAGATAAGTATGGTGATGATCGTCGTTCAATTATTGAGTATGCTGGAGGTGACATGCGTATTGAAGACATGATCCCTAACTCTAAAGTTGTAGTTACTATTTCAAACGCTGGATATTTGAAAAGAACTAATCTTGACGAATACAAAGTTCAAAATAGAGGTGGTCGTGGACAAAAAGGTGTTGCTACAAGAAATGAAGATTTCTTAGAGCATTTATTTGTAGGTACTAATCACCAATACATGATGTTCTTTACTCAAAAAGGTAAAGTTTTCTGGATGCGTGTATACGAAATTCCTGAAGGTGGTAAAAACACAAAAGGACGAGCTATGCAAAATCTTATAAATATTGAACAAGACGATAAAGTAAAAGCGTTCTTAGTTACTCAAGATTTAAAAGATGAAGATTACATAAATAACCATTATGTAATTATGGCAACTAAAAAAGGACAAGTAAAAAAGACATCTCTAGAACAATATTCTAGACCTAGAGCTAACGGTATTAATGCCATTACAATTAAAGAAGGTGATGAATTACTTGAAGCAAAATTAACTACTGGTGACAGCCAAGTAATGTTAGCATTAAAATCAGGTAAAACGATTCGTTTTGAAGAAGCTAAAACGAGACCTATGGGTAGAACTGCTTCTGGGGTTCGTGGTATTACTTTACAACATGATAACGATGAAGTAATAGGAATGGTTGCTGTAAATGACATGGATAGTAACATACTTGTTGTTTCTGAAAAAGGATATGGAAAAAGATCAAAACTAGAAGATTATAGAGTAACTAATCGTGGTGGTAAAGGTGTAAAAACATTAAATATCTCTGAAAAAACAGGTGAATTAGTTGCTATAAAAAATGTTGATGATTCTAATGATTTAATGATTATTAATAAGTCAGGACTTACTATTAGAATGGCTGTAGAAGACCTACGTGTAATGGGACGTGCAACCCAAGGTGTTCGCTTAATCAACATTAAAAATAATGACAGTATTGCTGCTGTTGCTAAAGTTATGCATGAAGAAGAAGAAATAGAAGAAGATGAAAATGGCATGGAAATTGAAAATGATAATAACGAGAATCAAGAACAACAATAAATAAGAATCTAAAAATGAAAAAACAAATTATAGCACTTTCTTTAGGATTAGTATCATTAGGTGCTTTTGCTCAAAAGTCAGAACTTAAAGCAGCTGAGAAAGCCATAAAAAAACAAGAATTTAATACTGCAATTGTATCTATTGATGCAGCTGAAAAGTTAATTGCAAATGCTGATGATAAGTATAAAGCTAAATTTTACTTTTTAAAAGGTAAAGCCTATGCTGCCAAAAAAGATTACAAAGTAGCTGCTGATGCTTTTAAAAACTTATTTGATTTTGAAAAACAAATTGGTAAAGACAGATATTCTTCTGATGCAAAACCAATGTTAGACCAATTAATTCAAGAAGTTTCTAACAAAGCTGTTAATTTATATAACAACTTAAAAGACTACAAGAACGCTTCTGAAAACTTCTACCTAACATACTTATTAAGCCCTAAAGATACTTCTTTTGCATACAATGCAGCGATATCTGCTACTCAGGCTAAAGAGTATGACACTGCTCTTAAATACTATAATGAGTTAAGAAGAATTGGATATACTGGGATAGAAACTAAATTTGTAGCCACTAACAAGCAAACTGGTAAAGTGGAAGCTTTTGGATCTAAATCTCAAAGAGATTTAATGGTTAAATCAAAGCAATACATCAAACCAGAAAACAAGCTTTCTAAGTCTAAATCAGCTACGTTAACAAAAAACATTGCCTTAATTTTAAAAGAACAAGGTAAAACTGATGAAGCTATCGCTGCCTTATCAGAAGCTCGTAAGGAAAACCCTAAAGATTTAAACTTATTACTTAACGAAGCTGACATGTACGTTCAACTTAAACAAATGGATAAATTTGGTGAGTTAATGACTGAAGCTGTAGCATTAGACCCTACTAACCCAACATTATACTACAACTTAGGTGTTGTTAACTTTAATCAAGGTAGAGCTGATGACGCGAAAAAATACTATCAAAAAGCGGTTGAATTAAAACCTGATTATGCAGATGCATATATGAATTTAGCAGTAGTTGTATTAGACAAGGATAAATCTATTGTTGAAGAGATGAACAAAAACTTATCTAACTTCAAAAAATATGACGAATTAGCTTTAAAACAAAAGGAAGTTTACAAAGAAGCTTTACCTTTTTTAGAAAAAGCTGATAGCTTAAGCAGAAACATTGATACTATTAAAACTTTAATGAATATTTATGAAGTTTTAGAAATGGAAGGAAAAGCTAAAGAATACAGAGGAATATACAAATCGATGAGATAAAAAATATTCTAATACTCAAATAAAAAAAGAGGTTATCTTAAAGGTAATCTCTTTTTTTATTCACTTTACTTAAAGTTTAAGAGAAAAGTTCTTATCTAAAACTAAGTTTATAAAACACTTTAAAAGAACATTGATATTCTTTTTTATTCACGACCATTTTACTTTTAATACTGCTTCAAAATTCAGCTAAACACTCTTAAAACAATTATGTATTAGATGTAAGTTTTTTTCAATAAAATTACATACTAAAAAAACCTATCAAAAATTTGATAGGTTTTCATTAAAAAATTAACTAGTAATAAAATATATATTATAATACTCTAACGTTTACTGCGTTTAATCCTTTTTTTCCTTCTTGTAATTCGAATTCAACTTCGTCATTCTCACGAATTTCATCGATTAATCCTGAAACATGTACAAAATGTTCTTTGTTTGATCCTTCTTCTGTGATAAATCCAAATCCTTTTGATTCGTTGAAGAATTTTACGGTACCTTTATTCATTGTAAAAAATTATGTGTTACTTGCTTTAGTGCCTGCAACGTTTATTGAGTTGCAAATCTAATACCAATATTTTAATATTTAGACATTTATTTAACTTATTTTAATTCAAGTAACAAAACCGTTATAAAATAAGATAGCCTATCAAACTTTGATAGGCTATACTCATTAAAAAATTAACTAGTAATAAAAATATATATTATAATACTCTAACGTTTACTGCGTTTAATCCTTTTTTTCCTTCTTGTAATTCGAATTCAACTTCGTCATTCTCACGAATTTCATCGATTAATCCTGAAACATGTACAAAATGTTCTTTGTTTGATCCTTCTTCTGTGATAAATCCAAATCCTTTTGATTCGTTGAAGAATTTTACGGTACCTTTATTCATTGTAAAAAATTATATGTTGTTTGCTTTAGTGCTAACAACGTTTATTGTATTGCAAATCTAATGCCAATATTTTAAATGTTAAAAAAAAATATAAATTATTTTATATTAACTAGAAATAAAACATAAAAAAAAGCCGTTTAAGTAACGGCTTCTATTTTTTCAAATTTTGACAATATCACAAAAATTAGTCAAAACTTGTATCCATTTTTAAGTAATCTAAAAACTCTCTTTTAGTTTCTTTATCTTTAAACTTACCTCCAAATTCAGCAGTTACAGTACTACTTTCAATATCTTTAATTCCACGAGAATTTACACATAAATGCTTTGCATCTATAACACAAGCTACATCATCAGTTCCTAAAGCTTCTTGCATAGCCTGAACAACTTGCATTGTTAAACGCTCTTGTACTTGAGGTCTTTTAGAAAAATACTCAACGATTCTATTCATTTTAGATAAACCGATTACTTTTCCATCAGAAATATAAGCTACATGTGCTCTACCTATAATTGGCAATAAATGGTGCTCACAAGTAGAGTACACTATTATATTTTTTTCTACTAACATTTCACCATAATTATAATTATTGTCAAATGTAGAAGCCTTAGGTTTATTTTTCGGATTTAACCCCATGAATAATTCATTTACAAAAGCCTTAGCAACACGCTTAGGTGTACCTTGTAAACTATCATCTGTTAAATCCATTCCTAAAGTGATTAAAATATCTTTAACACTTTCTTGTATTTTTTCTATCTTTTCTTCATCAGAAATATCAAACGCATCTTTACGTATTGGCGATTCCGCCGACGTTCCTATGTGATTCTCTCCAATTTCTTCTATCCTTTCGTCATTCATTTTGTTGTTGTTCACTTCAAACATTTCTTTCATTTATTAGGGCGCAAATTTACAACTTTGTTATTAATTTACTGTACTTTAGTTATCAATTCATCTAAAGAGCAAGTAGTTTGCTCAGAATTTATCATATTTTTTAGAACAAATGTATCGTTCTTAACATCCGTTACCACAAACTGTATACCTCTATTAGTAACATATTTCCATTGCTTCTTTTGTTGTTTGTTACTAGTTGCGGTATCAGGATATAGCTCAGATTTTATGTTCTTTTCTCTTAAAATTCTAATTGCTTTTACTTTTTCCAAGCTCTCATTCTCATTAAAATTCAAGAACAATACCTTTGGCTTAGGTAACTCAACAGTTTCAAATAAATTGAGCTCTTCCATTACTAAGTAAATTCTATCTAACCCGAAAGATATTCCAACTCCAGATACATCTTTTAAACCGAAGATGCCCGTTAAATCATCATACCTTCCACCTCCACCAATAGAGCCCATTTTTACTCCTTTTGGAGCCGAAACTTCATAAATTGCACCTGTATAATAATTTAATCCACGAGCTAAAGTAACATCTATTTCTAAACTAGCAGAAGTTAACCCTAATTCAGTTATTGAATTATTTATAAAACGTAATTCTTCAACTCCTTTTAAACCTTCCTCAGAACCTTGTAACATTTCTTCTAAAGAAGCTAATTTATCAGTATTAGTACCAGAGAAATCAAATAATGGATCAACCTTTTTAATTGCTTCTTCGGTGATTCCTTTAGAAAGCATTTCTTTTACAACTCCTTCCTTCCCTATTTTATCTAATTTATCTAAAGCAACTGTAAAATCGATTAGCTTATCTTTAGCTCCAATTACCTCAGCAATTCCAGATAAAATTTTACGATTATTAATTTTGATAGTAGTCCCACTCAATCCTAGTTTACTAAAAACAGTATCGTATAGTTGTACAAACTCTACTTCTTGCCATAAAGATTTACTTCCTACTACATCAGCATCACATTGATAAAATTCACGAAAACGTCCTTTCTGAGGACGGTCTGCCCTCCAAACTGGTTGAATTTGGTAACGTTTAAATGGAAAAGTTATATCATTTTGATGTTGTACTACATACCGTGCAAAAGGTACTGTTAAATCGTATCTTAATGCTTTACCAGAAATTCGATTAGTAAACCTATTTAAGCCTATCTTTTCATTTTTATCTAAATCGTCTAAAGAATTATATTTTAATTTTTCATAAGATTCAGGTAGCTCAATAGTATCCTTCTCAAAAAAATAGTTACCTGAATTTAATACTTTAAAAATTAAACGATCTCCCTCTTCTCCATACTTCCCCATTAAGGTAGATGAGTTTTCAAAACTTGGCGTTTCAATAGGTTGAAATCCAAAATTTTCAAACGAATGTTTTATAGTACTAAATATGTAATTTCTTTTTGCTACTTCGGTTGATGAAAAATCTCTTGTTCCTTTTGGAATACTTGGTTTCATATTTTTTAATTATAAATCACGTTTTTAATTTAAAAACGTAGTAATTAATTTTCATTTATTAATTGAGGAAACAAATATCTGAATTAATCACGAAAATAAGAAGTTTTATTTTTTCGTTTTAATCGATAAATACTTGCATTTAATTCAAAGCCTAGCAATAATATGATCGCATTCAACCAAACAAACAACATCAATATTAGTAATGTTCCTATTGACCCATACAATTGATTGTATTTAGCAAATTTCACAACATAAATGCCAAAAAGATAAAACGAAAACATTGAAACTACTGTTGTTAAAATTGCCCCAGGCGAAAAGAAACGAGTTTCTTTTCCTTGTTTGGTTCCGTATCTAAATAACAATGAAACAATTGTAAAAATCATTAATAAAAACAAGGAACCTCTTCCATAATAAAACAGATCTAAATCACTAGTATTAAACCATCCTTTTTCATCAATTTTAGCTAGAGCTATTTGGTATAGAATAACAAATACCACTGTAATAATTAAAAACAATGACATTAAAAGTGATACTGCCAACGAAATCATGTAAGCTCTTATTATATTTCTATATTCTTTTACATGATACGAATATTCAAATCCTCCAAAAATAGCATTTACTCCATTAGTCATTAAAAATATAGACGCTAAAAAACCAAAAGAAAGCAACCCTCCATATTGGTTATTTAAGATATCTTTTAAAACACCATCAACAGCATCAAATGTTTTTGGTGGTAACACTTCTTGAATTAATGAAAACAAGCCTTCCTGAAAACCTTCAATAGGCATATACGGTATTAAGGTTAGTATAAAAAGAAGAAATGGGAAAATTGCCATAAAAAAACTAAAAGCAATTCCTCCTGCTCTAGTTGTTAATGCTCCTTTTACTATACCTAACACATACATTTCCAAAACATCATAAAGTGACATTCCTTCTAAGCCCGGAATCTTAATAGTTTTCCCAAACCGTACCAATATGTTAATAATTGGTATTTTTTCTAGTTTATTTTCTATTGGCTTCGTCATTTAATTTTTCTATTACTTTTTCTGGTTTCATTTATTCAACAAGTATCTGGTACTTTGCCAGTAAACCTGTTATATTTTCCTTAGAAAAAACAGCTCCTTTTATCCTGTTTTTTTCTATATCTATAGCAAAATTCTTAGCAGTTTTAAAATTCACTTTTTCTAAGTTTGTACTTTCAAATATTGAATTACTTAAATCACTTTCTTCAAAGTAACTATTTTGTAAATCAGCTTCTGTAAAATCAACTTCAACAATTTGACACTCCACAAACTGAAAATTATGCATTTTTAATTGATAGAACGAAGAAAAGTTTAATTGACATTTTGAAAAATTGATTCTCAATAAAAATGGGTTTAGCTCATAAAAGTCAATGCCAATTAATTTTGAATTACTAAAATGTACTTCTTTAAAACTACTATCTTTTAGTTTTGTATTACTTAAGTTACAATCTATAAATTCACATTCTAAAAACTCAGAACCATTTATATGTAACTCTGAAAAGTCGCAATTTTTAAATACACAAGAATCAAAGTCAGTTTTACTTAATTGCTTACTAGTAAAACTGACTTTATTAAAAATTTCATTATCAAAATAATCGTTCATTCATTGAACCTTTATAATTAATTATTTCAACCCTCTTGCCGTTAACATTGGTTTAGCTTGTGGATCACGACCAGCAAAAGCTTTATACATTTCAGCATAGTCCATGGTATTTCCTTTTGACAAAATTTGCTCACGGAACTTTTGTCCATTTTCACGAGTTAATAACCCATTGTTTTTAAACCAATCATATGCATCATGACTTAACATTTCAGTCCATAAATATGAATAATATCCAGCAGCGTATCCACCACTAAATATATGTGCAAAATATGTTGAACGGTACCTTGGTGGTATTTCAGCTACTTTTAGCTTCATTTTTTCTAAAGCAGTTTCTTCAAACTGAACAACATCATCAATTTTAGTATCAGAAGAAATTGTATGCCATTGCATATCTAAATTAGAAGAACATAAGTTTTCAATCATAGAATACCCTTGATTAAAGGTTCCTGCATTTTTAATTTTCTGTAATAGTTCAGTAGGTATTACTTCTCCTGTTTTGTAATGTAAAGCATAGTTATTTAGTACTTCAGGATGTGTAGACCAATTTTCATTAAACTGTGATGGAAATTCAACAAAATCTCTAGCAACACTTGTTCCTGAAATAGAAGCATATTTTTGATTTCCAAATAATCCATGTAATGCATGTCCAAATTCATGAAACATTGTTTCAACCTCATCAAAACTAATTAATGCTGGTTCTCCATTTGCTGGCTTCTCAGAATTACATACATTATAAATTACAGGTTTTTGATTACGTAACTTAGATTGCTTTACAAATGAGCTCATCCACGCTCCACCTCTTTTACTATCTCTTGCAAAAAAATCTCCAAAATATAGTCCTAATTTACTTCCATCTTCTTCAAAAAGCTCATAAACTAATATATCTGGGTGATAGGTTGGAATGTCTGTACGTTTTTTAAAAGTTATACCGTATAACTTGGTTGCTGCAAAAAACACTCCCTTTTCTAAAACATTTGTTAATTCAAAATAAGGCTTCACCTCATCTTCATTTAAATTGTATTTAGATTTACGAACTTTTTCAGCATAACAATTCCAATCATAAGGAGCTAATTTAAATCCTCCTTTGTTTTTATCAATTTCAGCTTGAATTTCTTTTATTTCAGATGATGCCTTCTCTAAAGATCCAGGGATTAATCCATTAAACATTTCAAAAACTTTTTCTGGTTTAGATGCCATAGTACCCTGTAAACTCCAACTTGCATAATTATCAAATCCTAAAACCTTTGCTTTTTTAGCACGTAATAATGCCATCTTTTTTACCAAATCACTAGTATCAAACTCTCCACCTTCAGCTCTTAAAATCGATTTTTTAAAAAGCTCTTCTCTTACCTTTCTGTTTTCTAAAGTTTGTAACGATGGTTGCTGTGTAGTATTAATTAATTGAATCTCATATTTACCATCTTTTTCAATAGCTTTTATTTTATCTTCTGAAAATCCTTTTAATTTCTCTTTATCAGTAATTGTTACTCCTCCTTTTTTGCTTGCATCTAATAGTTTTTTTCCAAAATCATTAGATAAACTAGCTAATTCAGCATTAATTTCTTTTAATTCTTTTTTCTTTTCTTCTGATAAATTTGCACCTGATTTTACAAAGTTTTTATAATTTTCTTTTACTAAATGAATTGATTCAGCATCATTTAATTTAATAGTTTCTAAATTATCATAAACTTTTTTTATTCTTTTAAATAACTCAGTATTTAAAAAAATATCATCTGAATGTTGTGAAAACTTTGGCGCTAATTCTTTTTGAATATCTTTAATAGTATCATTTGTATGAGCTCCTGCTAAGGCATAAAAAACTGAAGTAACCCTATCCATTACTTTATCACTTTCTTCTAAAGCAAGAATTGTATTTTCAAAAGTAGGCTCATCTTTATTAGCTACAATTTTTGCTATCTCTTCATTCTGAAGTTCCATTCCTTTTAAAATGGCTGGTTTAAAATGACTATTTTTTATTTTAGTAAAATCAGGTGTTCCATATTCTAATTTACTTTTAACAAGTAAAGGATTTTCAGGTGTATCCATTTTAATTTCTTTTTTTGCTTCTTTTGTATTACATGAAATTGTAAAAACTAAAGTTGCAACTACTATTATATATTTTTTCATTTTAGTATAAATTATAGTTGTATTAGTTAGAAAATATATTTACTCGACAGCTTTGAGGCTTAAATCTAAATTATAAACCGAGTGTGTTAAAGCTCCCGAAGAGATAAAGTCTACTCCACATTCTGCATACTCTCGTATTGTTTTTTCATTAATTCCTCCTGAAGATTCTGTTAAACATGTATCACCTATAAGCTTTACTGCTTTACGTGTATCTTCGTAATTGAAATTGTCTATTAAAATTCTATAGACACCTTCATTTGTTAAAATCTCTTTAATTTCTTCTATACTTCTGGCCTCTACAATTATTTTAATATCTATTTTTTTATCAGCTAAATATTTTTTTGTTTTTGTAATAGCTTGTGTTATCCCCCCAGCAAAATCAATATGGTTATCTTTAATCATCACCATATCGTACAATGCAAATCTATGGTTTTCTCCTCCACCTATTTTTACGGCCCATTTTTCTAATGCGCGTATTCCTGGAGTTGTTTTACGAGTATCTAAAACTTTTGTTGATGTTCCATCTAATAAATTAGCAAAAAAACGAGTTTTCGTTGCAATAGCGCTCATACGTTGCATAGCATTTAAAACTAAACGCTCCGCTTGTAAAATAGATTGAGAACGTCCTGAAACATAAAAAACAATATCTCCATATTTCACAGTTTCTCCGTCTTGAATTAAAGTTTCAATTTCTAAATCTTTATCTACATATTCAAAAACTTTTTTTGCAAATTCTACTCCAGCTATAGTACCTTCATCTTTCACTAAAAGCTTAGCTTTTCCTTGAGCTTCAGGAGGAATACAAGATAACGAAGTATGATCTCCATCTCCAATATCTTCTCTAATAGCATTCGTTATAATTAAATCTAACTCTTTATTAAATTGTTCTTTTGAAATCATTGTTCTTTTATTCTTGTTGTAAAAATAGTGTTTTCATCAAGAATTAAAGAATACTATATAAAAAGTTAGCTATGCACCTATGTTTACAGAAAATCTTCTCCGAAATAGAAAATTGTTAAACCAACCAATTGCTTTGCTTTTGAAATTCGATTATTCATTGCATAGTAATGAGCTACATCCATCAGGAATTTTACAACATAACTATTAGCGTGTTTTTTTCTTAGCATATAGATATAATAAGCAACACTTAAATCTTCTTTTTTATATTTAGTACCTGTATACGTCTGTAACATTTCTAAATACTCAAATCCATGTTCTCTTGTTGGTTCTATTTGGGTACCTTCCCCAAAATCATTCCAAGTAACAACTTGAATAAAATCTGTTGGATGCTTTAATGACTCATCAAATGATTCTTTAAACACTTGCATCCCTTTATCAGCTAATTCCCAATCGTTATCTGAAGGTAATTTCCAACCACCTTCTATATAAAAATCATTAAATCTTGGGTAAGCGACTCCTCCAACAATATTAGTGTTAAAATCTATATTATTTAAATAGTATTGAGACAGTGTTTGCAAATGATTTTTATCTACCCATGCATATTCTCCTGAAGAATTATCCTCGCCAATCATAGAACTTGAGTTCCATAAAGTCAACAAGTTAACATCAGGCTTTATGGAATTCAATATAACACTCCAATCTTCAGCACTATCAATGTAACTAGGGCCAAATACCATTAACAATGGATTATTCTTTATATGAACATAATTCGAATTATTGAAATGTTTTTGTTTAATGTATCTTAAATCTCCAATTGCTTGATTAATTTGAGCCTGACTTAAACTTCTTGCTTGCTCTTTTACCACTCTATCTTCATACATTACAGCAAACTCAAGACTGGTTTTCTCTAACTCTAAAACAAAACTTTCCATTCCTTGTTTTATAACTTCAAAATCTAAAACATCTCGTTTACCATACCAATCGAAAATAACCCCATCAACTCCTGCCAATTTCATTAATAATAAATGATACTGTTGTAAATCTTTATCTTTTGTAGAGTAAGGCCCAATTAAAGGGTAATAATGAGAAGCAATTTCTCTTTTCCCTTCAGAATCAATTAAATTAGGGTTTTTATTGGTCATTGTCCAATGTTGCCCCCATACTCCATCAGTTTCAGGTGACTGAAACCAAGGCATGTAATGTACTAAAATTGGTCTTTGGGATTTCTTTTTTTTTCTTTGTACAACAGTTGTACGATTTAACATGTTCTTTTCTTCTTCCTTTAGAACTTTATTTAAATCAAAACTTTCAGGGTCTTCTATCCACCCTTTATAATAATTTTTAATTTCCTGATTTACTGTGTTATTTTTGTTTTTCTCAATCAGACCTTCATCACTACAAGCCACGACAAATAACAACATCAAGGCTAGTAGTGTTTTTAATAAACCTACTTTCATTTTTTCTTTAACTTTTTAATTAACAAACACTTATAGCCTTTATAAATATATTTAAAAAAGTTTTTAAAAACTACAAAAAGCTTATATTTTTTGATTTACTTTTATACTTTTTTAAATTTTAGATGAAAATAAAACTACTTGCCATAGGAAAAACAGATAATAAACATCTGATTCAACTTATTGATGAATATCAAAATAGATTAAAGCACTATATTAAATTTACTTTAGAGATAATTCCTGATATAAAAAATGTAAAGAATTTAAGTGAACAACAGCAAAAAGAAAAAGAAGGTGATTTAATTTTATCCAAACTTCAACCTACAGATCAATTAGTTTTATTGGATGATAAGGGTAAACATTATACTTCTATCGAGTTTTCTCAATATTTACAGAAAAAAATGAACTCTGGCCTTAAACAATTAGTTATAGTTATTGGAGGCCCTTATGGTTTTTCTGAAACCATATACAAAAAGGCCAATGGTAAAATTTCATTATCTAAAATGACATTTTCTCATCAGATGATTCGTTTATTTATTGTTGAACAAATTTATCGTGGATTTACCATTCTTAAAAATGAACCATATCACCACGAATAAATATTTTAGTTTATAAAATCTTTCCAATCATTAGCAAATTGTGAATCTACCAAACAGCTAGCTTTTTTCTTATCACTAGGAAAAGAAGAGTATTCAAAAAAAGTATAATTTATATTATCTCCTAGAAAAGTATTTTCTTCTTTAATTTCTTGTAGCTGGCTATTCTTTAACCTTTGTTTCATTACTGATGAAAAAAACGATCTAGCTAAGACATCTGAATCTCCAACACTATGTCCGATATTCGGTTCTTCAGCAAAACAAACAATATTCTTTTTCTCTCTGTGTTCTAAGAATGTTTTTTTTACTGTTTCATTTATTTCTTTTACATCTTTCTCTCCTGTTATTAATAATCCCGGCGGTGAATTTGTACTGTAATTACCAATGCTTCCTTTTATATTTACATAAGCTACCGTTCTAGAACTATATAATTGAGCAAAGGTATAACTAAATCTACCTCCATGAGAAAACCCCCTTAACAAAACTGGTAAATTACTTACATAATTTATCTTGTTTTTTATACTGATTTTATCTAATGCTTTTATCATATTAGAGGAAGCTAATTCTAAATCTGACCTAACATAAACCCCTAAAAGAGCAAGTTTTTCAGCTTTCGCGTACGCTTGCCATTCTTTAGAATTAACTAAACCAGTTCCATTATTTCCTCCTCCTGGTGCTAGTACTAAAATTGCTTTAGGAGTAATGCCTTCAGGCATCCATAACTTAAAAATATTCTCATCTGGTTTTCCCATAAAAAATTCATAGGTCCAATCATCAATAAATTGTCCTTGTTCCCCTGACTTTGTTGGTTCATCAACAGAGCTACACGATACACAAAAAATAACTATTAGCAATCTAATTCTTTTCATCTCAAATATTTATACGTCAACAATATACTACATAAATTCAAAAAAAGATGACTTCTTAAAGCTTTAAGATAAAAACACATTTCATATTACTCCTTTATTCTTCAAAGTATAATTCCTTTATTTATAGTATATTCAACCACTATATACTCACATAATAAATAACAGCATTTACCCTTAAGATGATAAAAAATACTACATTTGTTAGCAACAAATTTGTATCAAATGAAATTAGTTTTTGCAACTCATAATTTAAATAAGTTAGCCGAAGTTCAAAAAATGTTACCAAACTCAATTGAACTTCTTTCCTTGAAGGATATAAACTGTTTTGAAGACATTGAAGAAACAGCTACTACTCTTGAAGGAAATGCTCAAATTAAAGCTAATTATATTACCGATAAATTTGGTTATAATTGTTTTGCTGATGATACTGGACTGGAAGTTAAAACCTTAAACGGAGCTCCTGGTGTATATTCTGCTAGATATGCGGGTGAACCTAGTAACTCTGAAAATAATATGCAAAAATTACTTTCAGAACTAGATAAAAAAACTGAAAGAGACGCACAGTTTAGAACGACTATTTGTTTAAATTTAAATGGAAAACAATTTTTATTTGATGGAATTTGTAGCGGTGAAATTTTAGCTAGAAAACAAGGAGAAAAAGGGTTTGGTTACGATCCTATTTTTCAACCAAAAGGCTATAACAATTCCTTTGCTGAAATGACTTCAGAGGAGAAAAACAAAATTAGCCATAGAGGATTAGCAATACAAAAACTAATTGAGTTCTTAAAACAACTAAATTAATTGAATTCTTCTAAAACATATACAAGACATTTTATTATTCTATCAGTTTTACTGTTACTTTTCTTAATTACAAATATTAGTTTAGGTTCAGTAAAAATTCCTTTATCAAATATTTTTGATATCTTCATAGGAGGAACTACTTCAAAAGATAGTTGGCAAACAATCATTATCAATTACCGCTTACCTAAGGCTATCACAGCTATTTTAGTAGGTTCAGGATTATCAATTAGTGGCTTATTAATGCAAACGTTATTTAGAAATCCTTTAGCAGGACCGTTTGTTTTAGGAATATCCTCTGGTGCTAGTTTAGGAGTTGCTTTATTCATACTCGGTTCTGGAATATTTGGTGGTATATTTTCTTCATTTATTTTTTCAAATTGGTCATTAGCTTTTGCAGCTAGTTTAGGTTCTTTTTTAGTTCTGTCGGCTATTATTATTGCAGCTAATAAAGTACGTAATACAATGTCTATTTTAATTATTGGTTTAATGTTTGGCTCGTTAACCTCAGCAATTATAAGTGTATTAGCCTATTTTAGTGAAGCAGAACAAATTCAGCAATATCAATTTTGGAATTTTGGTAGTTTAGGGAATTTAACTTGGAATGAAATAATAGTTTTTACTATCATTTACTTTATAGCTTTAACTAGTACATTTACCGTAATAAAACCTTTAAATAGTTTTTTATTAGGAGAAAATTATGCGAAGAGCCTAGGTATAAACATTAAAAGAAGTAGGAATATTATTTTATTAATAACAAGTTTACTTACTGGTGTTATTACTGCTTTTTCAGGTCCTATTGCATTCGTAGGAATAGCAGTACCTCATGTTGCTAAAATGTTATTTTCAAGCTCAAACCATAAAATATTACTACCTGCATCTGCCTTAATTGGTGCTATAATTTTACTTATTTGTGATAGTATTGCACAACTACCAAGTAGTGCTTTTATACTGCCAATTAATGCCATTACCTCTTTATTTGGAGCTCCTGTAGTTATTTGGCTATTAGTACGAAAAAAGAAAATTTATGTATAATAACATTATATCGTTTAACAATTAAATAATTATATAATTACACAAATCACTAAAAATAACGTCTTAGAAACTGAGAACCTTACAATTGGTTACAAAATTAAAAAGCAACAAAACAGTATTGCTTCAAATATTAATTTAACAATTGAAAGGGGTAAATTTGTAGCTTTATTAGGTAAAAATGGAATTGGAAAATCTACCTTACTTCGTACTTTATCTAAAGTACAAAAACCGCTTAGTGGAACTATTAGGATAAATAATAAAAACCTTGAAGAATATTCACATTTAGAGCTGGCTACTTCATTAAGTTTAGTATTAACAGAACGCCTACCTCTTAGTCAATTAACCGTATTTGAGTTAGTTTCTTTGGGACGCCAACCATATACAAATTGGATTGATAAACTTACTCCTAATCATTTAAAAAAAATTCTTTGGGCTATTGATGAAACAGAAATAAGTCATTTAAAAGATAAACGTTTTCACGAATTAAGTGATGGTCAACTTCAACGCGTCCTTATTGCTCGTGCACTCGCTCAAGATACTGAAATTATTATCTTAGATGAACCAACTGCTCACCTAGATATTCATCATACTTTTAAAGTTTTTTCTCTTTTAAAAAAACTTGTAAAAAATACTCAAAAAACCATTATTATTTCAACCCATGAAGTAAACTTAGCTATTCAATTAGCTGATGAATTTATACTTTTATCGGAGGAAAAAATTTATACAGGTACCTCAAAAGAACTTATTTCTCAAAATGCTTTTGAAACACTTTTCCCTAAAGAACTTATAAGTTTTAACAAAACATTAGAACAATTCGTTATTAAGAAATCCTAAATTTGATGATTGGTTTTATTTTAATACTTTTAGCATTCAATAAAACCAACCTTACTTAATTAAATTATTGATGAAAAAATTACTTTATATAGCAAGTTCAGCAATTCTTGTAGCGTGTAGCTCAAGTAAAGAAGCTATTGCTATTGATAATGATGACACGACAGACTATGCTGAAAAATTTGCTAAAACAATTACAGCAAAAGATTTAGGACAACATTTATTTGTATATGCTTCTGATGAATTTGAAGGAAGAGACACAGGTGAACCTGGACAAAAAAAAGCCGTTAAATATTTAAAGGATTTTTACATTAGTAAAGATATTAAATCTCCAATTGGAGGCAATGACTACTTCCAAGAGGTTCCTTCTTCTTATTTAAGTAATAACCGTAGAGGGATGAAACTTAAAGACTCTGAAAATGTTGTTGCTTTTATTAAAGGTACAGAAAAGCCTGACGAGATTGTAATTATTTCTGCCCATTTAGATCACGAAGGTGTTAAAAATGGTGAAATATATAATGGAGCTGATGACGATGGTTCTGGTACTGTAGCTATATTAGAAATTGCAGAAGCTTTTAAAAAAGCTTCAGATGCAGGTAAAGGACCTAAACGTTCAGTTTTATTTTTGCATGTAACAGGAGAAGAAAAAGGTTTATTAGGTTCTAAATACTATACTGAAAATCCTATTTTTCCTTTAGCCAACACTGTTACTGATTTAAATATTGACATGATAGGTAGAGTTGATGAGCGACATAAAGGTACCCCTAACTATGTTTACCTTATTGGATCTGATAAATTAAGTACTGAGCTTCACAATATTTCAGAAGCTATGAATACAAAATACACTAACATTGACATCGATTATAAATACAACGATGAAAACGATCCTAATCGTTTTTACTATCGTTCTGATCATTATAACTTTGCCAAACACAATATTCCTATTATTTTCTACTTTAACGGTACACATGCTGATTATCATAAACCAACTGATACACCAGATAAAATTAACTACGAACTGTTAGAGAATAGAACACGTTTAGTTTTTCATACTGCGTGGGAAGTTGCTAACCGTGAAAAACGTATTATCGTTGATAAAGCTGAAAAATAATAGTTATTGATTATTTAAGTTACTCGTTTATAAAACTCACCAAAAGGTGAGTTTTTTATTTTACTATACAAAATCACACAACACTTAATCTAATGATTTTTAGCATTATTATTATTTCTTTAATTGGCTATTTACTTATAACTAAAAGTAATAAAAAAGATATACAATTAGAAATTACCAAACAGCCATTTAAAGAAGATTGGAAAATTATCTTGATTAAAAATGTTGCTTTTTATAATGCTCTTTCTACGGATGAAAAAGACATATTTCAATATAAGATTCAGGAATTTTTATTAAGTTGTAATATTATAGGCGTAAATACTTCTGTTAAAGATATTGATAGATTACTCATTGCTTCAAGCGCAATTATCCCCATATTTAATTTTCCTGATTGGAAATACCCAAATATTTCTGAAGTTATTTTATATCCTACAATATTTAATGAAAACTTTCAAACTAAAGGCCCAAACAGAAACATTTTAGGAATGGTAGGTAATGGTTATTTAGAAGGTAAAATGGTATTATCTAAGTCTGCTTTATTACTTGGATTTCAAAACGAATCAGATAAAAGAAACACAGCCATTCATGAATTTATTCATTTAATTGACAAATTAGATGGAACAATTGACGGCATACCTAAAGTGCTATTAGAAAAACAGTACACCATACCTTGGATTGATTTAATGAATAAAAAAATGGATGAAATTTATAATAAAACTTCTGATATTAATCCTTATGGTGGAACCAACAGAGCTGAGTTTTTTTCAGTTGCTAGTGAATATTTTTTTGAACGCCCTAAATTATTAGCAAAAAAGCACCCTCAACTATATTTTTTATTAGAAAAAATTTTTAAGCAAGATATGGATGACATGAACTTGCATATTAAACAGGATATTACTGTAAAAAGAAATAGTCCTTGCCCTTGTAACAGCGGATTAAAATTCAAGAAGTGTTGCATTGACGCATAATAACTAATAAAAGAGGCAACACTAATAATGTGCCACCTCTTTTTTTCTTCTCCCTTACTATTTTTTATAAATCATTTTAGTAATACTCTTCTCTTTTTTTGTTGAATATATTTTAACTAGATAGATTCCTTTTGACAAACTTGAAACATCTATGGTTGAATTTTCTATTTTTTTAAAACGATTTAACTCAGTTCCAAATGCATCAAAAATAGCAACCTCAATTACGTCATTTGGCTCATTACTTTTTACCTGTAAATAGTCTTCAGTAGGACTTGGAAATAAAGTTACTTTAAGCTCATTTGCTTTAGTTTCAACTACAGTATTTATATTTGAACAAAACGATCCTTTTGAATAAATAGGAATTAAAGTTGTTTTAAAAACTGGAGGGTTCTCATAATATGTTTTTATTTTGTTTGCTAACCATTTATCATCATCGCCATTTGTTCCTATAGAACCAACACCTGTTGTTGAACCTCCCCCCCATAAAATTGAAAAAACATTCATATTAGCCAAACGTTGTAAGTTTGATGTCCCCCAATCATACCCATTATCATTTATTAAGTGCTCTCCTATAGAACTAGCTTGATAATGCGCTAATGTTAATGGTATATTTCTTAACTCATCTTTAATTATATTCGTATTAGTTCCAATTCTGTCATCTCCTAAAAAATAAGGTGCAGCAGCTGAAGAATGTTGTGCTACACTATAATTAGTAGTAACCTCACTCTTAGTAGCCATATGTCCTCCTGGAATTTGCCATAACATTATAGGCACATTACCTATTCTTTCTGAAATTTCTTTACAAAAAACCAAATACTTATCCCAATGTCTAGCTGTCCATGCATAATTTTGAATAGCAGCTGGCCCAAAACAATCCCTTTCATACCTATCAAAAGCTATAAAATCAGGTTTCCATTCACCTGTATACAATTCTAACTCATTCATAAAAGTAGCTATTTCAATAGCTTCATCAACAGGACTATTAAATTCACCAGCGCCTTCATATACCCACCTAGCAGAACCTCCTGCCCAAACATTTTGTTGGTATCCAAAAGGTATTTTACACTCACCTACATGATAAATTAAAAAATTGATCGATTGAAAATACCCTTTTAAATTATTGGTGAAAACTGGTATTGATTGAGTACTTAATCCTTCATCTGTAAATGCTTTATTTATTTCTTCATTCACTTTTATTAACATCGTTCTAATATCGTGATCATTCCCAAAGGCTACATCTTGTTGAATTGCCCCAATTAAATCAGGGCTTATTACAAATGCCCCAGGGTTGGGGTGTTTATCATCTTCATAACTCAAAATAACTTTTATTTCTTGTATGAGATTTCTATAATGATAATATAAATTTTGATTCTCTTCCATATCTTTTATAGCTTCTAATGAACCTCCTCCACTAGCATTTGCTGTATAATGAACCATAACTGGTAAAATAACCCTCCCTTCTTGGCTTGCCTCTAATCTTCTTGCCTGCTCAATTGTATTTTTTGTCGGTGTCATATCAGGTATTTTTCCTCTATCACCAGCACCGTCTAGTCCAGAGTACTTAAAAATGACACTTAAAGGTGAGTTTTTAAAATTATCGTCAAATGCTTCTGAAGCATTGGTTATAGTACCATGGGATAAATATTTAGGGAACCCTTTTACTGTAAATTCATGAACAGAAGTTGGTTCATAATTAATACTAATCACATTATTTCCTCCTATAACTACAGCAACAGAAGCAGTATGTTTAGGTGTATATACTAAATTATTAGCAACGTCAGAATAGGTTGCTACATTTACCGTATAACTCCCAACTAAAACATCAGGAATATTTACATTTCCATTAACTATTTGTTGGGTTTTATCTACACCTTCAAGTTCATTGTTTTTAAGGGATAACTCTGTTGATACACCACTTGGCAATCCATTAACTATTACTTTTAAACTTGAAGATGCTATTACTTCTTTCGTAAAAGGAATTACAACAGTATTGTTGTTCTTTGATGGGATAAAGTTTAATGGAGACTCTTTAGTATATTGACTAACATATTTAGTGGTTCCTTTTGCAAAGCTTTTACTCCATATATTATATTTCTGATCAACTTTTAACGAGTTGGTACTTGATGATGTTATGATTTCAGTACTCATTTTATTAGTTACCGTATTCTTAAAACTTACTGTTACTTCATTAATTTCATTTCCTGAAATAGAAGTTATAACATCTGTAAATAATGAAGGCTCTTCATTTTCGAGAAAAAACTGAACAGTATTGGCAATATTTACATAAGAAGTTGTTACCGTTTTTAAATCTATTCTAAATTTAAAACTTTCATCAACTCCTAAAGTATTATCTACCCAAGATTCATTAGGCAACCCTATTGTTAATGTATTAATATGTTGGTTCCCATCAGGAATTTGATTTAAAGTAGCAGTTGGATATGAAATTTTTCCATTCGTGAAAAAATTAACCAAACTTGCTTTCATATCTGAAAGAAAAATAACTTTTGAATTTCTAATGTTAAGATTACTTGTTCCTTTGTTAGTGACCTCAACATCTAAATAAACATCACCCCAAGATTGCTCTTGGAATTCCATTTTTAATTGGTACGTTGTTGATGCATTACTATAATTACGGACAAAAGTTTGTGAAAAAAGTACGTAACTAAAAAATAAGCATGCTAGTAGAAGCTTGTTTCTCATTTTGTGAAATATTTTAAATTAAACGGAGTTTACGGGGTGTAGTAGGAAATAAAAAGGTAGATATACATTTTATTATTTGCAAAGAAATTCCACTAACAACACAAAACAAAATACAGAGGTTATAATTCTATCGATTAAAAACACGCAGACATTTTTTTGAAATCTTTTTTTCAACTTAAGAAACATTCATATTTTCTAGCTAAATGAAATTAACATCAATACTCAAAAATCAAACGCTTAAGGAATAAAAAAATAATCTCTTTAATTCTTGTAGTACTTTTAAATAAGTATAGACTTAAAAATCGTCTTTACATATTACAAAACCTATAAACTACAAACATCATGACTTTTGAATTAAACCTACTTTTTACGAATCAAGATTTAGAAAACATATACGCAACTAATAGTAGTGTTGCAATTGCAAAGCCTGTTAAAGGTGCAGACCCAACAATTGTATGGCAACTTTTTAAACCTTTACAAAATAACACACTACAATTTAAAGAAGAACTTGGTATTTATGCTTCTACTACTGAAGTTCAAAGCGGAGCTACTATTACAATGCTTTCCAAAACACCAATTCCAGCTGTACAAAATAAACTGTATACATTTGAAAATAGTGGTATAATTAGCGGACCTACCGATGGTGGTTACCCAAATAGCTATACACTACAAAATGACTATAGCAATAAACCTTATATGACTGTTGGTTTATATCAAAATGCCATAGTAAATGGCCAAGCAATGGATAACAAACCTATTTCTGGCAACTCTGTTCTTTTCAGAAGCACTATAAACATGGAATCAACCAATTCACTATATCTATGGATTGAATCAAACTTACATAGTGCAGCTTTTGTAGACAATGTAACTTCACCTATGACCAAAGTTGATTTTTCAGGAGGAAAAACTCAAATATCATTAAAATATGATGCTACATCTGGTACTTTTATTCCTATAAGCTAAATAGTATTTAGTTTTTAAAAGACTTAGTATTATATAAACAACTTAACTCTTAAAACATTAAATATTTGTATTTTTATCAATACTCTACCCCCTATAAACAACACTCTATTTATAGGTACTAAAAAATAAAATATATGTTTTCAAAAGCTTATGAAATTGCAAGTACTTATACCCAACCTGTTTTAGTTTCTTCTCGTTTATTTAATGGAGAAATAAAAAACAACTTGGGTAGTTTTGTAATAATAAATGACGAAGGTTGGGTTATTACCGTTGCACACATACTTGACTCTCTAATTACTTTTAATCAAAATAATAAAGAAGTTCAGGAGTATACTGCTAAATTAACTCAAATTGAAAAAGATTCAAATCTTAATAAAAAAGAAAAGTTCAAAAAAATTCAAAAATTAAATTCAAATCCCGCTTGGGTTGTAAACTCTTCACATTGGTGGGGGCATGATAGCCATAGAATTAAAAATTTTCATATTCTAAAAGAGAATGATATTGCTATTGGTAAAATAGAAAATTACAATCCAGCTTTTTGTAATAATTACCCCATTTTTAAAAACCCTAAAGATTTAAAATATGGTACTAGTCTCTGTAAATTAGGATATCCATTTTATGATGTTAAATCTACATTTAATGAACAAACCAATTCTTTTACATTTGATTCATCAATATTCCCAATTCCAAGATTTCCTATAGATGGTATTTTCACTCGAAATATTGTTGCAGGAAAATCTTTAAATAATAAATTTGATATTAAGTATATAGAAACATCTACCCCAGGGTTAAGAGGTCAAAGTGGCGGACCAATTTTTGATACAGATGGAAACATATGGGCAATACAATCACAAACAAGACATTTACCACTTGGGTTTTCTCCAAAAGTTAAAAAAGGAAATAAAGAAATTGAAGAAAACCAATTTCTTAATGTTGGTTGGGGAGCACATGTAGAAACCATATTAAATTTTCTTGATTTCCATAGTATTAAATATAACAAAACTTAAAAATTACACACCTACAAAACTTAACTTCTTTAACTACTATAACCTGACAACTTAAAATGAGCAACAAAGAAATAATTAATAGCCTTAAAAAATCAACGTTAACTTTATTAGAGTCCTCTCTTAATCAAGAAGAAATTGAAAAAGAACTAAATGACATTCATCTTCATTTTCAAAGGCTTACAGAAATAACAGGTTTTGACAGTAAAATTGAACATTTAGCTGCAGTTCCTTCTGCAAAAGGAAAAGCATTAGGTTTAAATCATGCTGCTCAGTGTTTATTGGATTATAAAAGAACTGTAAAATTTTTAAAAGCTGTAGTATTAGCAATTAAAGAAAAGCAAAAAAAGCATCCAAAAGAAACTATCCATTTTTTCTATGCAGGTTGTGGCCCATACGCTCCTTTTATTAGTTTAATAGCACCTCTTTTCTCTCCTAATGAAATACAATTTACCTTATTAGAAATAAATAAAGCATCAATTCAATCTGCAAAAAAACTAATTAAATCATTAGATTTAACTGACTATGTTCAAGAATTTTATTTGGCTGATGCAGTAACATTTAAAGTTCCAGAAGCTAACAAATTTCATATTCTTTTTAGCGAAACCTTAGATGCTTTATTATATAGAGAGTCTTATGTACCTATTCTTTACAACTTACTTCCTCAATTTAATAAAGATGTTACATTAATTCCTGAAAATGTACTCATAAATATGAGCTTATCAAATAACACTAAAGCAAATTCGGACTTACCTGAACATAAAATGGGAAATATTTTAAATGTAAGACAAGTTATAGCTTCACATAAAGGAAAACAGCATACACCTATACAATTACCCGATAAAAAAATAGATTTTACTTCTTTAAACATGAATGCATATAAAAGTATGTTACTAGATACTCAAGTTCATGTATATGATAATATTTGGTTAAACAGAAATGAATCTTCTTTAACATTGCCATTAGAGATGACCTTAGAACAACCTTTTTTAAATAATGCTATTATTTTCACTTATCAAATTGAACCTGACATAGAATTAAAATGTAAATTAGAATAAGAAACTTTTCCTGAAAAAATAAATTAAAATGAAACTACCATTAGATTGTTTGGTTGAATACACCTCAGATTTTTTAACCCAAAATGAAGCTGATACTCTTTATGAAATTTTAATAAACGAATATGAATTACACAAAAACCAATTGGCTGTTACTATAGGAGATAAAGAATTAGTGACCGATAGTTTTAAAATACTATTTGCCACTGAGAGATTAATCCAACTTAATAACCACCCGGAAAGCATTCATGGAAAAGCTTTTTTATGGACTGGTTTAATGGCAAAACTTAAAGAACGTGTTGAGAAATTTACAGGAAATCAATTTGAACTTGCCATGTGTTTATTTTACCCTGATGGAAATTATTTTGCTCCTTATCATTTTGACCAACAAACATCTGGTTACAAAACTATTTTACCTTCCATCAGTTTAGGTGAAACTCGTCAATTTAGCTTTAAGAAAAACAATACAGAGGAAGTTTACACTTTAGATCTAGCTAATGGTAGTTTATTAGTAATGAAAGATTACTCACAAGAAAGATATACCCATAGTTTACCTAAAAACCCAATGTATAAAAACGGTAGAATAAATATTACTTTTCGAGAATCTGGTTTTAAATAATTAAAAAAACACATTCTTGCATCTTTTTGTTCCCTCTTAACGTCTACAAAAGAAAACAAAAACGATGCACAAAACACTATCACTTTTAGCAGTACCTTTACTTTTAATATCAACAAGTATTTTTGGTTTTTTAACCATAAAAAATAATTGGAATTTTGAACTTTCATCCTATAGTATTTTCCTTTTTACTTTAATTTATATTCTATTTTTGGAAAGTATAATTCCATTAAAAAAAGAATGGAAGTCTACAAAAAAATCTATCTGGATAGATCTTAAACATTTTATTTTTTCAGCAGCTTTATTTGATGCTTTAGGAAAAATGATAACATTGTATATGGTGCTAATTTTACAAGAAACATTTTTTTATTCTCTAAATTTATGGAACACAACTCCTCTTATAATTACATTCATTATAGCTAATTTAATAGGAGAGTTTCTACCTTATTTATATCATAGAATTAGTCATAAAGGAACTAAAAATTCATATTTAAGTATCTTTTTATGGAAAATTCACTCAATACATCATATACCAACAAAACTAAATTGGTTTAAAACTAACTGGGTACACCCTATCAACATGTTTTTAAACGTTATATTTAAAATGCTACCTCTTATGTTATTAGGATTTAGTAAAGAAGTAATTTATTTAGTAGGTATTACTCATATAATAGTAGCCTATATTTCTCATGCTAATATTTATACTCAAAAAAGCTTTTGGGATTATATCATAGTTACCCCACACATTCATCATTTTCATCACAGTAAAAAAATAAAAGAAGCTAAAAACTTTGGTAATACTTTCCCTTTTTGGGATCTATTACTTGGTACATACTATAATAGAACTGGAACAGTTAAAGAGGTAGGTGTTATTGAAGAAATAAATAATAACTACCCTAAAAAGAATAACTATTTAAAACATATAATGTATCCATTTCTGAGCTTTAAAACTTGTTGCAAATAATTATTAAATTAAGAAAACACAGAAGAATGTTCAATTGATTATTATACTTCCAGCAATCTTAGACCACTTTTTTGTGTTTTCTTATTTATTTACTAACTTCACAAACAACTATAATATAACTAAATAAGTTCATTTTTTATCAATCTCAATTTTACACAAAAATTATGGAGAAAATAACAATACCAAAATGGTTCTGGGGACTTGCTCTTTTTTTACTTTTATGGAATATCATGGGAGTTTTTTCTTTTTTTGTACATACTTTTATCTCTGAAGAAGCTTTAGCACTGTTACCAATAGAACAACAAGAACTTTATAGCAGCTACCCTACTTGGACAATTTTTGTTTTTGCAATAGCTGTATTCTTTGGTTTTATTGGATCTATTTCTTTATTATTAAAAAGGAAGTTGGCAAAAACTGCCTTTCTTATTTCATTATGTGCTATAATTCCACAAATGATACACAATGTACTATTTACAAAATCTATAGAAGTATATGGAATAATACAAACTGTTACAATGCCAATGCTAGTAATTATATTTGGAGTATTTGCATTATGGTTTTCAAGCTCTTCAATACATAAAGGATGGTTAAAGTAAACTAGGTAATATTTAAAAGAATATTATTTCTTCGTTTTTTTAACTTGTTTCAGGTTTAATAAATCAATGGGATTAATACCTAATCCTTGTATATTTTTTTGACTAAATCTAATTACTTCATCATAATATAAAGGAACTACTGGAGCTTCATTAATAATAATACTATCCATTTTTTGATATAAGGTATATCTCTTTTTATTATTTACTTCTTTAATAGAAAGTTCATATAGTAAGTCGAAGTTTTTATTTTTAAAATGAGTATAATTAGGTCCGTTTGGTGTAAAGTTTTTACTATAAAACAATGACACATAATTTTCAGCATCTGGATAATCTGCAATCCAACTAGCCCTAAAAACAGGCAACTTACCACTTGCTTTACCTTGACGTAATGTAGATGGAGGAATTACATCAACCTTAGTTTGTAATCCTATTTTTTGTAACTCTCTTTGAATAAATTCACACAAATCTAAATAATTACTATTAGTAGTTATTGTTATCTCAGGTGTTTTGTTTCCTGTTTCTTCGATATATTGCTCTACTAATTTTTTAGCTTTTGAAGGATTGTAAGAATACCCTCTTTGGTTATTAAACGACGGTAATCCTTTTGGAATAAACCCATTTAAAGCTGGAATCCCAATACCATTACGTAAAAATTTAATCATCTTTTCACGATCAAATCCATAATTAATTGCTTGTCGAATATATTTAGATTGAGTTGGTAAGTTTCTTTCACCTTCTAAATAAATACCCAAATATTCAGTATTTAAATAAGGGCCAGTTTGCATTTTAATTTTATCAACATACTTGTCTTTCAAAGTACCTTTCGTAGTTAAAATATCATCTTTATAAGAAGCATCTAAACTTTTCATAAAATCTAAATTACCTTGAATAAATTGTAAAAACTCACTTTGCTTATCTGGAAGAAAAGTAACAGCCACAGCTTCTAAATAAGGTAATTGAACTCCTTTAGAATCCTTTTCAAAATATAACGGATTTTTACGTAATACTAATTTCGTATTCTCAACCCATAATTTAAACTGAAACGGACCCGTACCAATTGGATTTGCTCTAAATGTATCTCCAAAATATTCTATAGCTTCTTTAGAAACCACTGAACAGTACTTCATTGCTAATAAACCTAAAAATGGCGGAAATGGTTGTTTTAAATTGATAGAGAAAGTTGAATCGTTTACTGCTTTAAAACTATCTACATTTTGTAATACCCAACCTCCAGGTGAACTTACATTTTTATCTAATAATCTATTAAATGAATATTCAAAATCAACAGCATTTACATTTCTTGTTTTTTCTTCTCCAAACAATGTATGAGGATGAAAAAAAACATCCTTTCTTAATGTAAATTTATATTCTTTTCCTTCATTAGAAATAGTCCAACTTTTAGCAATATCTGGTTGTATATGCAAGCTATCATCTAACTGTACTAAACCATTAAACAATTGATTAACAGCCCAAATATTTCGCTGATCTTTTGCAAAAGCAGGATCTAATGATGTGATATTAGAATGTTCATTGTAACGAAACACTTGTGTTTCAGTAAAATTACTTTTCTCATTTTTACATGAAACTAGTATTAATACAATTGTGAAAATTAATAAAAGACTATTTATTTTTTCTTTTATTTTTATAATACTTTTTGTTTGCAATGTATATGGTTTTAGATACTTCTACGAAAACAGTAGAACCTTCTTTATTTAAAACTTGTATCTTTTTTACTAAATCTATTTCATTTTCTTTTGTAATACGTTCTTTTATATTCTCAATCTCTTCTTTGGTGAAAATAAAGTCAACATATCCATTTTCCTTTACTGGTCTTTTAAAATTAATCGTCGCATTTTTATCCCAAACAACATAGTCATTTCCTAAAATATGCATCAACTGAATCATAAAAACAGGATCGGTAGCAGAAAACAAGCTACCTCCAAATATAGATCCTACATAATTTTTATTTTTATAACTAATAGGAATTTTTACCTTAACCATAAATAAGTCATCAGAAACACTTGTTATTTTACCAGTAGACCTTCTATACATTGGCGACAAGTTAAAGCCATACTTAAATATAGTACTTTCCTTTAAAAACTTTTTTAAAACAGAAGAAATTGCTGCGTACATTTATTTATTTTTTTTCAAATCCATACTCACGTTCTACTTTACAAATACGTAATTGATATTTTTTATACCATTTATCTCTTCCTATATCTCTTGCTTTGGTATGTTCAATATTATTTTTCCAATTAGTAATTGCTTCTAAATTTTTCCAATAAGAAACAGTAATTCCAACATCACTTCTTGCCGACTCGATTCCTAAATATCCATCTTGCTTTTTAGCTAACTCATCCATTTTTTCTGCCATTTCATAATACCCTTCAATGTTTTCAGATAATTGAGTGGTAAAAATTACTGCATAATAAGGTGGTTTAAGTGTATCTTCTATCATAAATAAAGTTCATATTTAGTTTCTGGTAAGCCAATATCTTCACTTACAAATTTCTTAACAATTTTAAAATTATGGCGTTCAATAATTTTAGCAGATGCAATATTATCATCAACTACATAGCCTACTAATTTTTTCATTCCAAATGCCCTACAGTAGGTAATTAAACTTGCACAAATTTCACTAGCAAATCCTTTTCCCCAATACTTTTCTAAAAAACGATACCCAATTTCATCATCTTCTCCATCTTTAACCAAAGCAACAGTACCTATAAACTCATTGTCTGCTTTTCTTTCAATAGCATAAATCCAAAAATCATTATTAGGTTGATCATACTTAACAATCAACTCTTTTAGTTCTTTTTCACATTCAGCTAATGTTTTTACCTCTCCTGTTGCGTATTGTAAAACCAATGGATTACTTTCTAACTCATAAAAAGGATTTAAATCTCTTAAAACAAGTTTTCTAACGAGTAATCTTTCCGTTTCAAAAATTATCATAAATTAAGTACTTTTGCAGTTTAAAATCTGTCTCAGACAGAATAAGTAATACAATCATACGAACTTCCAAAAAATTAAAGACTTATACAAGTTTTTTGTTTTTTATTAAGGATAGAAAGAAGAATGAACGCAGATAAAAAAGTAGCTTTTTACACATTGGGATGTAAATTAAATTTTTCAGAAACTTCTACAATTGCTAGAAACTTTGTAAACGAAGGCTTTAACCGTGTTGAGTTTGAAGAAAAAGCAGATGTATATGTTATCAATACATGTTCAGTAACTGATAATGCTGATAAACGATTTAAATCAGTAGTGAAATCTGCCTTAAAACAAAATGAAGAAGCTTTTGTTATAGGTGTTGGTTGCTATGCGCAATTAAAACCTGAAGAGTTAGCTAATGTTGATGGAGTAGATTTAGTATTAGGTGCTACCGAAAAGTTTAATGTTACCAGCTATATTAATGATTTAACAAAAAATGATATAGGTGAAGTTCATTCGTGTGAAATTGAAGAAGCTGATTTTTATGTAGGTTCGTATTCTATTGGAGATAGAACCCGTGCTTTTTTAAAAGTTCAAGACGGTTGTGATTATAAATGTACTTATTGTACTATTCCTTTAGCTCGTGGAATATCTAGAAGTGATACTTTAGAAAATGTTTTAAAAAACGCCAAAGAAATTTCTGAAAAAGGAATTAAAGAAATTGTACTTACTGGTGTAAATATTGGTGACTATGGTAAAGGGGAATTTGGGAATAAAAAACACGAACATACCTTTTTAGAGCTAGTACAAGCTTTAGATAAAGTAGAAGGTATCCATCGTTTACGTATTTCTTCTATTGAGCCAAACTTATTAAAAGATGAAACTATCGATTTTGTTTCAAAATCTAATACGTTTGTTCCTCATTTTCATATCCCTTTACAATCTGGTAGCGATACTTTATTAAAAAAAATGAAGCGTCGTTATATGAGAAAAATATACACCAACAGAGTTACAAAAATTAAAGAAGTAATGCCAAACGCTTGTATTGGTGTTGATGTTATTGTTGGTTTCCCTGGTGAAACAGATGAATTATTCTTAGAAACTTACAACTATTTAAGTGAAATGAATATTTCTTATTTACATGTTTTTACATATTCTGAAAGACCAAATACAGAAGCCGTAGAAATGGATGGTGTAGTACCAAAAAACATTCGTGCAAAGCGTAGCAAAATGTTACGAGGTTTATCTGTTAAAAAACGAAGAGCTTTTTATGAAAGCCAAATCAATAATACGTTAACTGTTTTATTTGAAAGTGAAAATAAAGAAGGATATATACATGGTTTTACTGAAAACTATGTAAAAGTAAAAACACCTTGGAATCCAGAGTTAGTTAACACCCTTCATAAAGTTACCTTAACTAAAATTGATGAAGATGGTATTGTTCGTTTTGAATTTTGTTAGTTTAAAACAATAATTCAAAACTCTTTTCTATTTTATAGTTCCATTTACTGATAAAAAATTCAATTTACACTTTTTGTTAGATTGAAATAATGTACTTTTAGTGTACAATTATTTCAATCTAACAAAATCATATTATGAAGTACCTTTTATCCTCAATTTTTTTATTAATCTTAAATTGTAGTTCTCCAAAAAAAACAGTTCCTGCTAAAGAAGAAATTAAAGAAGCTACAGAAAATGTAGAAACTACAAAAACAAAAAAAGTAACAGCTACGGAAACTAATAATAACGAGCTAATTGTTGTTCTTAAAAATAGTAAAAGCAGCAATGATGTTAAAAGCTTAGTAAAAAACAGTGGTTTAACTTGGAGTAAAACTGCTTATGATACTAAAGCTACCGCAATAGGAATTATTACTGTTCCTAATGACCAACAAGATATTTGGATTAAACGTTTGCAAGAAACTGGTGAGTTTAGATTTATAGCTAAGAACTCTACTAAAACCTTGAATAACTTAATAGAAAAAGAAAAAAACACCTTAATAAGCCTTCGAAAAACAGCCTGTTTTGGAGATTGTCCTGAATTTGATTTTTCTATAGATAAAGATGGTAACGCTTTGTATAATGGAATTAAATCGGTTACTGTAAAAGGAATCCATAAGTTTAAGCTTACAGAAAAAGAGTTTAAAACCTTGAAAGAAAAACTATCAAAAAAGAGTTTTGAAAGTTTTAATGATGTTTATGACAATCCTAGAGTAATGGATTTGGCAAGTACTTTTATTACTTATGAAAATAAACAAATTAAAATCCGTTTATGGAATGATATTCCTGATGAATTAATTGATATCCATGAATACATTGAAGGTTTATTATTAGAGAAAAAATTCTATGAATAATGCAAAAACAGCATATTTATTTTGTTCCTGGTTTAGCAGCTAACACCAAAATATTTGAACACATTTCTTTACCTGAAGATAAATTCCAACTTCATTTTTTAGAATGGATACTACCAACATCTGTTGATGAAAGTATACAAGATTATTCTAAACGTATGTGTGCTACTATTAAACATGAAACCCCTATTTTAATAGGGGTTTCATTTGGTGGAATTATGGTACAAGAAATGAGTAAACATATTCAACATAAAAAGGTTATTATTATTTCAAGTATTAAAAGTAATGAAGAGCTACCTAAACGTTTAAAACTTGCTCAAGTAACTAAAGCTTATAAATTATTTCCTACCAAGATAATTTCCAATATTGAAAAATATGAACAATACTTCTTTAATGACTACTTAAAAAAGAGAGCTGAGTTATATAAAGTGTATTTATCAATAAGGCATGAAGATTATTTACATTGGGCTATATATAATGTACTACACTGGGAACAACAAAATCAACTAACTGACATTGTGCACATTCATGGCGATAAAGATGAGATTTTCCCTATCAAAAACATTAAAAACTCAATTATTGTAAAGAATGGTACGCACATTATGATATTAAATAAAGCAAAAACTATATCAAAAATTTTAGAAAGGGAATGTTTTTTGCTAACTTAGTAAAAGGAACAGTTAAAAGAAAAGAAAATGAATAAGCTAGTACGATTTTTACCTATAATAACCATCATTACCTTAGCTCTTTTACTAATGAATACTATTAGTAAAGATAAAGAGCCAGTTATAAAAAACGTTGCTGAAAGTTATGAGATAAAAGCTATTAAAGTTCCTGAAAAAATGGAATTAGCTGGAGAACAAGTTCCTTTAGATAGAAACGATATTAAAGAACGTATGGATCGTGAGTTATTAGTGAATACCTATTGGCAATCAAACGGTTTATTACTTATAAAACGTGCTCATAAGTTTTTTCCTATCATTGAACCTTTATTAAAGAAATATGATTTACCTGATGATTTTAAATACTTATGCGTAGCAGAAAGTGCTTTAATAAACATACCGTCATCAAAAGGGGCTGCTGGTTATTGGCATTTTTTACCATCAACTGGTCGTGAGTTTGGGTTAGAAGTAAACAGAAATGTTGATGAACGTTATAATTTAGAAAAATCAACTAGAGTTGCTGCTGCTTACTTAAAAAAAGCTAAAAGAAAGTTTGGATCTTGGACACTTGCCGCTGCTGCTTATAATGCTGGAAATGGAAGAATTTCTCAACGTTTAAAGCAACAACAAGTAACTGATTATTACGATTTATTATTGAATACCGAAACAGGAAGGTATATTTTCAGAATATTGGCTTTAAAAGAAGTTTTATCAAACCCTAAAAAGTATGGATTTGTTTTTGATCAAGAAGATCTATATACATTTCCTTCAACTTATGAAGTTAAAGTTGACACTGCCATTTCTAACATTGCAAGCTTTGCTAAAAATTATGGAATTACCTATAAAGATTTAAAATTAGTAAATCCTTGGCTTAGAGAAACAAAATTAAATAACAAAAGTAGAAAAGAATATATTATAAAAATACCTACCTCTAAATAAATGAAAAAAATTCTTCCTTACCTATATATCGTAATTGGTGTATTTATAATTGTTGGTACAATTAACAGTGTTTTACAAGAAAAAAGCTCTTATAGAGTATTACTTAACTTCCATACCGAGAATAAATTAATTTTTCTGGTTGTACGAGCCCTTTTTGCAAGTTGGTTTCTGTTTGACGGTATTAAAAAATTAAGAAATAAAGAATAGCTTTATAAGTCAATAGTCATTACATAATGTACTCCTACTTTTTCTACAATAAAGGACTCCCCTACTATATTAAAACCCAATCCTTTATAAAAAGAAGAAGCTTCTTCTCGTGCATTACACCATAAAATAGTAACTCCATCGTTCCTTAATAAGGATAGTGCTTCATTTACAATTTTTTTACCAATTCCTTTTCCTCTTACTTCTGTTAAAGTTGCCATTCCTCTTAATTGATATTGATTACCTACAAAGTTATTATTTTCACTTTTCATCAATGTTACAATACCTACTTG
>JBELFC010000016.1:0-37715 GCA_042093175.1 Tenacibaculum sp.
TTATTTTTCAGCGTTATAGTATACTTTATAAAACTTCATTTTTTTATCTTCATCATATCCTTGTTCTAAGTATTCAGTTGAGGCATCAGGAGCATCAACATCAATTTTAATTTGGATGTTCGTATCTAGTTTAATTTCAGTTTTAAATTTACTTTTTTCCTTTTTTAAAACTGGGTCTGATACTTCAAAATTGTTTCTAATTAAAACATCGTTCAATTTTTCAAAATGTTTCTTGTAATCCTCGAACATGTCTTTGTGTTTATCATCTTCGAAAACTTCATCTTTAAAGCCATGATAATCTACACTTTCATGTTCCTTAAAATAGTCAACAGTATTTGCTAAAAATGAACTTTGTTCTTGCTTTCCTAATTCAGGTTTTATAATTTCTTCAGAAAAGTCTTTACACATTTCTAGATAATTTTGAGTATGTAGGTTTCTATCATCTGCAAACTTTACACTTAAAAAGTTTTTTATCCAATATTGAGCATCGTAATTATTATTATCAATAGATAAAACAACAGTTCCTTCTGTGTCAGAGGAGTTTAGGATTAAACAACCTTTATCTAATTTTTTTGTTGAAATACCTTTTTGTACCACTACATCAAAGCTTTCATCATCTAAATATGTTTGAAAAAAGTCAACCTTACTTTCAATTTTAAAAATACCAACAGCTTCTGTTAATACATCTTTATACTCAATTCCTTCAAAATAAGCAACAATAACATCACCAGTTTTTATATTGGCAGAGTTAGATTGTTCATATAAGTGGTTAACAATATTTTTTGAATTTTCAATAAAAACTTCATTACTGTCATCTTCAAAAATATCAGAAGTATATTTATTAATTTCGTTTAAACGAACGTCAGCATGATGACTAAAGCGATAGCTTTGAGTAACTGTACCAAAATTTTTTAATAAAAAAGGCATTAATAATTCATAACTTTCTTCGTCAAAACGTACTAGACTTTCTGATAAAGCATTCTGGCCACTATTGTATTTATTAGCAACTTTATGAATAATACATTTATTAATTTCTGCACGTGTTCTTTTAATCATTTTCTAAAAAATTGAAAGACAAAAATAAGTATTTTAGTACCGTTAAAAATAATAGAATATGAAATTATTAGGAATAGGATCAAGAATTAATCACTCTGAATATGGTTTTGGTGTGGTTACGAATGTAGATAGTAAGCATTATTGGGTTACTTTTCAAAAAAATGGTTTAGAAACAATAGCATTAAATGATGAGTTTGATATTATTGAAGCTGTAAATCAGGAAGTAGATTCTGTAAGTTTTTATGAAGTTGAAAGTTCTTTAAGAAAAATTTTAAAGCAATGGAGTGATGTTACTGAGATAGTACCTATAGCTGATAAATTTAAAGGAGGTAATTTAATTATAAAACCAGCAGATGCTAATTTAAGCTCAAAGGAGATTCCTATTGATACATTTTTTCATAAAATAGTAATGGTTCGTGATAGAATTAGAGTAATGGAGCAAAAGATAAATTCAAGTAAAACTTTAGCAGATCAAGATAAAGTAGATTTACAACAATATATTACTCGAATTTATGGAAGTTTAACAACTTTTAATGTGTTGTTTAAATTAAAGTCTGATCATTTTGTAGGTGCAAAATCAAAATAGGCTATAGTTTAAGTTTTAATTGCTCAGGCAATAGCTTAAACGATTTTCTATGATGTATTGTTGCTCCAAATTCTCGAATAGCATTACGGTGCTCTTTTGTTGGGTAACCTTTATTTTTTTTCCAATTATATTGTGGAAATTCTTGATGAATTTGATCCATATAATCGTCTCTATATGTTTTAGCTAAAACAGAGGCAGCAGCAATACTCATATATTTAGCATCTCCTTTAATTATGGTTTCATAAGGGGTTTCTTTATATTGTTTAAACTTATTTCCGTCAACAATAATAAATTCTGGTTCTACTCTTAATTGCTCTATAGAGCGATGCATTCCAGTAATAGAAGCTTGTAAAACATTAATTTCATCAACTTCATCTTGATAAATAAAAGATACTCCAAAAGCTAATGCTACTTTTTCAATATAAGGTCGTAGTTCGTTCCGTTTTTTTTCTGAAAGTTGTTTAGAATCGTTCAATAAATCATGTTTAAAATCTGAAGGTAAAATAACAGCTGCGGCTACTACAGGTCCAGATAAACAACCTCTTCCAGCTTCGTCAGTACCAGCTTCTAAAGAAAATCCGCTATAATTTAGTTTCAACATGCTACAAATTAACAGTTTTCAAAGAAAACATTCACATTTTTTCTCATTTTATTATTATACTTTTGTAGGTATGAAAAAAAGTTTCTTAGTATTTTTTTGTTTAATAAGTGTGCAACTTGTTTTTTCTCAAGTTAGAGAATTAGATGGAGGTTTTGGAGGATTAGGTGGTGTTAATCAGAATAGAGATTCATTACCTAGCGGTGAAATAGACGTTGAATTAAGTGGGAAAACAAAGTACACTGATTATAAAATTATTTCACATAAAAGGGATACTACTATTATTGATACAACTTTAACAATACAAAAAAACTATAAATTTAATTTTTTAAGGAAAGATAATTTTGAGCTATTAGCATTCCATAACCAAGGACAGACTTTTAATAATTTAGGATATGATTTTAATACTATTTCTCAGTTTCCTGATATAGGTTTTAGAGCAAAGCAGTTTAATTATATAAATATTGAAGATGTAAAATATTATCATGTGCCTACTCCAACTACTGAAATTTTGTATAGAGGTGGTTTGGAACAAGGACAGGTTTTAGAAACGTTGTTTACAGCAAACTTTTCTAAACGGTTAAATGTGGCATTAACGTATAAAGGAATACGATCATTAGGTGCTTATAGACGATCATTGGCTAGTACAGGTAATTTTAGAGTTTCTTTTCACTACGTAACACCAAAGGGGCAATACGCTATAAGGGGACATGCAGTAAATCAAGATTTTACAAATCAAGAGAATGGAGGTTTAACAGCTGAGTCATTACTGAATTTTTTAACAGATAATCCAAACTTTAGCGGTAGTAGAGGTAGATTAGATGTTGAATTAAATGATACAGAAAGTGTTCTTGAAGGGAAGAGACTATTCTTCGAGCATACATTTAAATTACTCTCCTCAAAAGATTCACTTAATAATAGAGATTTTTCTAATTTAAAAGTAGGACACCAATTTACTAGAGATTCTAAATATTTTGAATTTAAACAAGTTACACCTTCAGATATATTTGACACTGATAGAGCAGTAGGTGTTTTAAACAACCAAACTGATTATTTACTTTATAATAATGAATTGTTTTTAGATTTTAATTCTAAATATGTGTTAGGGCGTTTTAGAGTTAAGACAAGCTATACTAATTATGATTACGGGTATAAATATTTGCAGAATAATTTAGTTGGAATTGCAAACAATAAATTAAAAGGTAGTGCAATTTCATTTGGTGCCGATTGGAATGGGAAAATAAATAATTTTTATGTAAATGCTACAGGTTCTTTAACCCCTGGAAGTGGAAGATTAGCTGGAAATAATTTATATGCTGAAGCATATTATAAAAAAGATAGTTTATTTACTGTTAAAGCAAAACTTAGAATTAATAATAAACTTCCTAATTTTAATTTCTTACTACATCAAAGTATTTATAATAAGTTTAATTGGGAAAATGATTTTGCTTCAACTGGAACTAGAATTTTAGGAGGAGAGATTGAAAGTAAATGGGGAAATGCTTCTGTTGATTTAACCAATATAGATAATTATACATATTTTGATGAACAAGGGCTCCCAAAGCAACATTCAGGTACTATTAATTATTTAAAATTAAAGGTGTCAAAAGAATTTACTTTAGGGAAATTCTCATTAGATAATACTATAATGTACCAAAAAGTAGCAAGTGGCGGTGAAGTATTAAGAGTTCCAGAATTGGTAAGTAGAAATACATTGTATTTTTCGGATAACTGGTTTAAAGGAAATCCTCTTTTTGTTCAAATAGGAGCTACTTTTAAATACTTTTCAAAATATAAAGCAAATGCATATAATTCATTGCTTGGAGAATTTACGTTGCAAAACACTACTGATATTGGGTATCCAACTATTGATTTATTTTTTAACGGTAGGGTTAGAAGAACTCGAATATATTTTAAAGCAGAAAACATAAGTTCTTTTTTTCTTGAGAAGAACTACTTATCTGCTCCTTCGCATCCTTATCGTGATTTTACAATTCGTTTTGGAGTAGTTTGGAACTGGTTTATTTAATAAATGATAAAAGAACTTAGACAACATTGGAAATTATTTTTAATTGCTAGCTTAACATTAGGGTTAGCGCCTTTTAATCCACCACATATAGTTGGGAAAATAAATTGGATTATGGGTGGAGGTGCTTTTTCAGGAGATAATCCCATGAAATTTATGGATTGGTTTGATATTTTACTTCATGGTTTACCATGGGTTCTTCTTTTTATTTCTATAATATTAAATAGTATTAAAGAGAAAAGTAGTTAGGTTTAGATTTTTAGTGTTTTAGAGAGTGTTGTTGTTGCTTAGTTTAATGAAGAGCAAAAAATATTTTTTAGTTTTTTTCTAGTAATATTCATTAGTTAAATATTCGATGAAAAAAGATAATTTTGTTTTATAATAAACAAAGAGTTAAGTTGTTGATTTATAGGTGAAACAAAAATATCCATAATAACCTCAGTATTAATTTTCCCATATTTAATGGTACTTCCAAGGCGATTACTTAATTAAGTGTTTTCTGTCTTTTAGTAGGATGTTAACCCTGTTTTTACAGTTTTTTAATATTTGAAGATAATTTTTAAGTTAAAAATTAGTATAATTGTACTCGTAAAAAACGATGGTTATTTAAATTTATCTACTACACATAAATAACTTTCTTTTCAAGATTTTTTATTAAAAATAACTAGCCTCATGTAATTGAGAGAGGCGAAGCCATGCTTAAAAATTAAACTGTAAAAAATAAAGAAAAACTATAAGAAAAACGTATTTGAATTTTTCAAGAAAGAATAAGAACTTTATGAAATAGACTTGTTTAATTTTTAAAGAGAGTTTGACTATATAAAAAACAACTTTTTTTAAATCTCCTTCTAAATGGTTTCTTTAAATAACTCTAAAGTATATCGATAAAAACTAGTTGATTAAGAAAAATAAAACGTATTTTTTTTGTTAAACTATTGTTTTGTACTAGAATAATGAGTTGTTGTTTTCATGATTTCTTAACAATTAAGAATATTTTTTGAAGAAATAAATACTAAAATTGTACCTATAATAAATTAATGGTTATTTAAATTTTACCTACTACAAATAAATAACTATTTACAAAAAACTATTGCATTTATAAAACAAACAAAAAGTACCTCATGTAAGTGAGAAAGGCGAAGCCTTGCATAAAAACAAACAAACAACTACAACTATAATCAATTTAAATAATGAACTACACTAGCGGTTGGCATGTAATATATGTCAAATCTCGTTGGGAAAAAAAGGTATATGAATCTCTAAAAGAGATTTGTTTAGATACTTTTTTTCCACAAATTAAAACACTTAAACAATGGAGCGATAGGAAAAAAGTAATTTTAAAGCCATTACTTCCGTCTTACTTATTTGTTAATTTAAATTCTCCTACTGAATTTCATAAAGCATTGTCAGTTAATGGTGTATGCTCTTATATCCGTTTTGGAAAAGAGTATGCAAGAGTTACAGAAAATGAAATAGAAAAAATGAAACTATTAGTAAGTGATCAAAACATTACAGGAATTGAAGTTAATACAGAATTGCCAAAAATAGGAGAGGTTAGAAAAATAACTACTGGCCCTTTAAGTGGTTTAGAATGTGAGATTTTAAAAATAAATAGCACTAATAAAATTATTGTTAGAATAGATTCATTACGACAAAATTTTATAGCAACATTACCTATAAGTTATATGAATCAACTTGAAAACGTATAACAATTAATGTAATAACTAACTTTTAGTATACATTATTTTACTTCTTATGAATAATAAAGCACATGTACTCTGTGTACATAACGGTGATCAAATGAAAGAGAAAATTTGGTTAGAATGCTTAGAATTAATACCAAATAAATATCACGCTGAAATTAATAAATTTCGATTTTGGGAAAGGCGACAGTCAAGCCTGATAGGAAAGCTATTATTAAAAAAGGCATTAAATTTTTTTTCAGTTGATAAAACACTTCTAGATATTAAGTATACTACTTTAAAAAAACCTTATTTAGAAGATGATTTTTCGTTCAGTATATCACATTCAGGTGAGTATGTTATTTGTGCATTTATTTCAAATAAAGAACCAATAGGTGTAGATATAGAAAAAATCGAGAGAAAAATTGATTTAAACAATTTTTCATCGGTTTTAACTAAAAGAGAAAAGAATTCAATTACTCAGTCGAGAGAACCAATAACAACTTTTTATAACATTTGGACAATCAAAGAGGCGGTATCTAAAGCCGATGGAAGAGGCTTGAATTTACCATTAAATACAATTGATACCTGTCAAAATCATATTTCACTTGGAGCTAAAAAATGGTACTACAAACCAATATTTGTCGAAGATAATTACAAATGTAATATAACAACTACCTGCAAAGATTTTGAAGTTAAATTGAAACTAACAACAATTAGTGAGTTGTTAGAATAAATATAGGAACTAGATATGAAAATATATCTACTATAAATCCAAAACTTCATTATTCAACAAAAGAAAACTTATGTAAAACTCATGCTTTACTTTTTTAGTAAAGATGTAAATAACTAAAACAATATAAACAAACTTATTATTATGGAAATATTAAAGAAATATCACTTATCTGAAACACCAAAAATTATCTCATCTTCTTTACCAGGAGAAAAATCAAAAAAAATATTAGAGTTACAAAAACAGATAGAAGGAAGCATCGTATCATATCCTAAAAATATGCCGATAGCTATAAAAAGAGCAAAAGGAAGTATCGTTGAAGATTTAGATGGAAATCAATTCATCGATTTCTTTGCTGGCTGTGGTGTTTTAAATGTAGGACATTGTAATGATTTTGTTTTAGAATATGTGAAAAAACAGCAAGAAGAATTAATTCACGCTCTTGATTTTCCAACAGAGAATAAGATAAGTTTGATTCAGAAAATAATAAAAAATCTTCCAGAAGAAATTAGAGATGACTATAAAGTATGTTTTGGAGGACCTACAGGGTCAGATGCAGTAGAAGCTGCTATAAAATTAGCTAAAATAAAAACAGGAAGAGATGGTATAATTTCTTTTAAAGGAGGCTACCATGGTATGACATGTGGAGCGTTAGCTGTTACTTCTGATATTGGTTTTAGAAATCATATTTCTTCACTGATGCCAAATGTTCATTTTGCGCCTTATAATTATTCTTACAGAAATCAAGATGGAAATAAAAATAATGAACTAGTTGCTTTTGAAGAGATGTTAACAAATAGTCATTCTGGAATATCTAAACCAGCAGCTATTATTGTAGAGCCGATTCAAGGAGAGGGTGGGAATATTGTTCCTGAAGATGGTTATTTAGAAGAGTTGGTAAGAATAGCACATGAAAATGATGTGTTAGTTATTTTCGATGAAATTCAGTGTGGCTTTTTTAGAACAGGATCTTTTTTAGAATTTATGAATACCAAAGCGGTGCCCGATATTATAACTTTTTCTAAAGGCTTTGGAGGAATAGGTTTTCCTATAGCTGGTTTAATTTATAAGAGAGAAGTTGAAGCATGGAATCCAGGAGCTCATATTGGTACTTTTAGAGGAAATCAAGTTAGTATTTCAGCAGCAATTGGAGCTTTAGATTTTATAGAAAAGTATGACATCGCTGAGCATACTAAAACTATTGGTAGCTATTTAATGGGGAAGTTAGAATTATTAAAGATAGATAACCCTTTTATAGGAGAGGTAAGAGGTAGAGGAATGATGATAGGTGTTGAGTTTGTTAAAAACAAAGAAAGTAAAGTACCTTTTCCTGAGTTTGTAAAGAAATATAGGAAAGAATGTTTTGAAAGAGGACTATTATTTGAAGTAGGAGGACATTATGATAATGTTTTAAGACTAGTACCACCATTAGTAACTACAAAAGCTATTGTAGATGCAGCCATAGAAATAATGAAAGAGGCTATTACTGCTTGTACAGAAGAATACATGGAACAAATTCTAGCTTAACCAAAATTATCCTACCTAACTAAAAAACATCCAAAAAAATGTTACCATTTAACGATTTGAATTCTGAAAAAAGCCTTTCAGAAGATACATTAATGCATATTTTTAAAAAGCATTTAGATGAATCACCAAATAAAATTTTATACAGATTTTTTGCCAATGGAGAAGAAGAAAATGATTCAAGAACATTTTTAGAATTATATAAAAGAGCTGAAATAATAGCTTCAAATATATTAAGACATGCTAAGCCAGGAGATCGTGTTTTATTATTGTATCCTTCTGGTTTGGAATTTGCAGATGCTTTTTTTGGATGTTTATTGGCAGGTGTAATAGCTGTTCCTGCTTTTCCACCTCAAGGAAAACGAAGAATAGGACGATTAGAAAAAATAACAATAGATTGTAAAGCAACATTAGTACTTACAACTGATGTTGTTTATACTAAAAATATTAAGTGGTTTAGTAATGAGGTGTTTGCAAATGTTTCTTGGTTGAAAACAAATACGTTAGAGTTTGTTTTAGATCAAGTTTTCCCAAAAATAAATACTAACACAATTGCATTTTTGCAGTATACTTCTGGTTCTACAGGAGATCCAAAGGGAGTAATTGTTAATCATACTAACATAATCGATAATAGTGAAATATTTCAAGATTGTTTTAAAACAACAAAAAAATCAATAGGTGTTTCTTGGTTGCCAATATACCATGATATGGGATTGATTGGTAATATTATTCAGGCATTATTTGTAGGGTTTGAACTAATTATTTTACCACCAACAGCTTTTATACAGAAGCCTATAAGATGGTTAAGATTAATTTCTAAATATAAAGGGACAATGAGTTGTGCTCCAAACTTTGCGTATGACCTTTGTACAAATCAAATTAAAGAAGAAGATTTAAAAGAAATAGACTTAAGTAGCTGGGAAGTTGCTATTAATGGATCTGAACCAATTCGCCCAGGTACAATGGCAAAGTTTGCAGATCGATTTACGAACTACGGATTTAAAAGAACAACATTGTTTCCAGGTTATGGTATGGCTGAAACTACGCTGGTAGTTAGTGGTTGTGAGTATGATAAGGAGCCAAGTATTATTTCATTAAAGAAAAATGAACTTCATGAGGGGAAAGTACTTCTTAATTTTACTTCTGAAAACTCCATTCAGTTAGTAGGAAACGGGCCTATTCATGAAAAGTTAAAGGCAAGAATTGTAAATCCAGAAACAAAACAAATTTGTAAAGAAGATGAAGTAGGTGAAATATGGTTAAAAGGGAATAGCGTTACAAAAGGATATTGGAACAAAAGCGAATTGTCAAAAGAAATATTTGAAGCCTATACGAATAATGTAGAAGGAATAAAAAATGAGAATGATGGCCCTTATTTGCGTACTGGAGACATTGGTTTTTTAAATGGTAATGAAATATATATATCAGGGCGTTTAAAGGAAATGATGATTTTTAATGGAGTAAACCATTTCCCTCAGGATATAGAAAGAACTGTACAGTTTGGTCATCCTGATTTACAAAATAATGCAGGAGCTGCGGCAACAATAAAAGTTAATGGATTTGATAAGCTTTTAATAATACAAGAGGTAAAACGTACTAGTATACGGGATTATGATGCTGAAAAAATTATAAAAACAGTTTGCCAGTTAGTATTAGCAGAACATGAGTTGTCTATATATAAAATTGTGTTAGTAAACCCTGGGCGTATAAAGAAAACATCAAGTGGAAAAATACAACGATTAGGAACTAAAATAGCATATGAATCTGGCGATTTAGGTGGTGTTTTAGAAGAGTGGACAGCTGGTGAATCAATAGAGAAAAAAGAAAAAGAGTTAATAGGTAGTTGTAGTCAAAACGCAGAGAATAATACTGAACTTATAACTTGGTTACGAGAAGAGATAAGTAATTTATTACAGATTACTCCTTCTCAGGTTAATTTAAATGATTCATTTGCAACTTTAGGGTTAAGTTCACTACAAGTAGTACGTTTATCCGGAGTATTATCAGAATATATTAAAAAAGAGGTGTCTCCTACACTTTTTTTTGAATTGGAGACTTTGTTAGATGTTGTTGTTTATGTTGAAACCGAATTAATAAATGGTGAAAAAGCGAATGATAATACGATTCAATCAATTGCTCCTCGGATAGTTACAAATAAAGAAAATTTACCCGCTTCTTTTGCTCAAAAGAGTATGTGGATCATTGATCAAATAGGAGGAAGTATAGAGTATCATGTTTTTAAAGCTTTTACTATTTCCGAATCAATTGATGTGAATTTATTAAAAAGAGCCTCAAAGAAATTGGTAAATCGCCATGAAGCTTTACGTACTGTATTACAACCAAACGAAGAAGGAGATTTACATCAAATTATTCTTTCTGAGGATTCATTTGAAATGGAGTATCTAGAGTTAGACTCAAATGAAAACAGTAAAATTCAGGAATTAATTAACTTACCTTTTGATTTATCATCAGATTATCCATTTAGGTTATTTTTAATAAAAGGTACTTCTAATGGATATAAATTACTTTTAGTAGCACATCATATAGCGTTAGATGGATGGTCAGGAAAGATCGCTTTAGATGAATTAACTACAATTTATTCTGCTTTATTAGAAGGAGAAAAAGATGGTTTAAAACCTTTATCAATTAACTATGTTGATTATTCGTTTTGGCAAGAAGAATATTTTAAAGGAGATGTTTTAGAAAATTTATTGAGATACTGGGAGGTTCAATTAAAAGGAGTTACTCCTTTAACATTACCCTATGATTTTTCACGTCCAATAGTTCAAAGTAAAAAAGGAAGAAGAGTTTCGTTAGCCTTAGACGATCAATTGATTTATAGTTTAAAAAGATGTGCTAAAAAAGAAGAAGTTACATTGTTTATGTTAATGATGTCTGCTTTTAAAGTACTCTTGTATAGATATAGTGGAGAAACAGATATTTGTGTAGGTACACCAGTTGCAAATAGAACAACTAAAGATTTAGAATCTTTAGTAGGAATGTTTGTAAATACGTTAGCTTTAAGAAGTGATTTAGATAAAAATCCATCTTTTACTACTTTGTTAAAGCAAGTAAAACAAACCAGTATTCAGGCTTATGCACATCAATTAGCTCCATTTGAAAAAATAGTAGAGAAAATAGCTCCAGAAAGAAACATGGCATATAGTCCTGTGTTCCAAGTAATGTTTGATATGCAAATAGATTTGGATTTGGAGAACTTAAAGTTTGGAACTGAACAAATAGCTAGATACAATATAGACCATACTACAAGTATGTTTGATTTAACTTTTACAGTTGAAGATCATGGTGATGGATTGTTACTTCAGGCAGAGTATTGCACAGATTTATTTACAGAAGGTACTATCAGTCGAATGCTTAGTAATTATCAAAAGTTACTTAAAAGTATAGTTAGTAATCCTACTCAAAAAATTAATTCATTATCGCTTTTATCTTCTTTCGAAGAAAATTTGTTATTAGGAAGAATATCTACATCAGAAGGATTTAATTTTAATCCGAAGGCTGTTGATTTGAATAATGATTTACCAATAAATATACATTTTGAAAATGTAGTAGAAGAAAATTCAACATCGATAGCAATACTCCATAATGAAATATCATGGACTTATAACAATTTAAATATCTATGCTAATCAAATTGCTCATCAGTTATTAAGTTTAAATATTCAAGAAGAAAATTGTGTAGGAGTATATTTAGAAAGAAATGCTGAGTTTGTAGGTAGCATGATGGGAATAATAAAATCAGGAGGAGTGTATACTCCTTTAGATACACAGAATCCACCATCACGAATTGAAAAAATGTTAAAAGAGAATACTTTTTCAGTTTTAATTACAACATCGAAACTATTGTCAGAATTAAAAACAATTAAGGATATTCCTATTGTTTTAATTGATGAGGCCTCTATTGAATTAAAAGAAGTTTACGAAAAAGAGGAGTTATTTCTATATGATAAAGAAAATTTAAAAAACCAAAAAACAACAAATCCAGTAAATAAGAATGGAATGGATAGTTGGGCCTATGTATTGTATACTTCAGGTTCAACTGGAGCACCTAAAGGAGCGATTACTAAACATGCTGGTGCAATGAATCACCTTTTAGCTGAATATAGATTATTAGACTTGCCAGATGGTTTCCGTTTTTTACAAAGTGCAGGTATTGGGTCAGATATCTCAGTATGGCAAATTTTAGGCCCTTTATTAAAAGGAGGGGTAAGTGTTATTGTTGATAAATTTGAATTACTAGATTATGAAACGTTAATATCAACAATAAATCAAACTCAAGTAGATATAGTAGAATTTGTTCCTACTTATATGTGGGGTTTATTGTCTTATATTAAAGAAACTAAAAAACCAGTAGTCTTAGATTTACAGTGGGTTATGTTGGTTGGAGAAGCTATTCCTGTAGCTTTAGTAAATGAATTAAGAGAACTTTACCCAGAAGTTCGCCTTTTGAATGCTTATGGGCCATGTGAAGCTTCAGATGATGTAATTCAATATGAAATTAAACAGGAGTTACTTGAGCAGCAGTCAAAAGTGCCAATTGGTAGAGTAATACCAAATATGAATGTTGCTATTTTAAATGATAGTTTAGGTTTGTGCCCAATAGGAGTTGTCGGAGAAATTTGCGTTAGTGGTATAGGTGTTGGGGCTGGTTACTTAGGGTTGCCAGAAAAAACTGCGAATAGTTTTATAAATAACCCATTTCCTGATTTGTTAGGAGATGTTATGTATAAAACAGGCGATATGGGACGATGGTTACCAGATGGAAATATCGAATTTTTAGGAAGAGAAGATCATCAAGTAAAAGTTCGTGGACATCGTGTTGAGTTAGAAGGAATCGCTTCAGTAATTAGGAAGTCTGATAGGGTAGAAGATAGTTATGTACTAGTATATAATGATGACAAAGGAGAGGAATTAGTATTGTGCTTTTTAGTGTTAAGTAAAATAGGAAAAAATTACGATGAACATACAATAGCTAAGGTGTTAAATGATTTGTGTAGTAAAGAGCTACCAATTTATATGCATCCTTCACAATATTGTATTATTGAAGACTTTCCTTTGAACTTAAGTGATAAAGTAGATGGTAAGAAATTATTAACTATATATGAATCAGATTTTTCAGGTGATAGAGTACTTCAAACAAATAACTACCAAGCACCGCGCACCAAATTAGAAGAAAAATTAACAACTATATGGCAGAATTTATTAGGCATTTCTCAAATAGGTATTTATGATAATTTCTTTGAGTTAGGAGGTCACTCGTTATTAGCAACTCGTTTGGTATCAGTAATTCGTAAAGAAATGGATACTGAAGTTACTATAAGGTCGATTTTTATGAATCCTACAATTGAAGGATTGAGCCTTCATATAGAAGAGTCTTCTGATCAAGCTGTATTACCAAGTCTTGTAACTCAAGTAAGAGGAAGCCGTATTCCACTGTCTTTTAGTCAAGAGCGCTTGTGGTTTATAGACCAATTACAGGGGAGTAGAGAGTACCATATGTCTGGTAGGTTAAAGTTCAAAGGAGCCTTAAACATTTCAATACTAGAAAAATCATTAAATAAAATTATAGATCGTCATGAAGTATTACGAACAATAATAAAGTCAGAAGATGGTATAGGATATCAAGAAGTTCTTTCACTTAATGAATGGAAATTAAGTTCAGCTATTGTAAATGAAAAAGAAGAAATTGAAAATGATATTATTGAGTTTTCTGCAATCCCTTTTGACCTTTCTAAAGATTATATGTTTCGAGCACGTGTTTATGATGACGGAACAAACGATTATGTATTAGCTGTTGTTTTTCACCACATAGCTTGTGATGGTTGGTCAGAAAGTATTTTTACCCAAGAATTAGTTACAATTTATAGTGCATTAGTAAAAGAGGAAGAAATAAATATACCTCCATTATCATTACAATATGCTGATTACGCAATATGGCAACATAAATATTTACAAGGTGAAATATTAGAAAATCAGTTGTCTTATTGGGAAAAAGCGTTATTAGATGTATCCTCATTGTCATTACCTTTAGATTATTCAAGACCGTCAGTTCAAGATACTTCAGGTAGAATGGTAATTTTTGAATTAGATAAAAGTTTAAAGAATAAAATTAATACACTTTGTAAGCAAGAAGAAGTAACCTTATTCATGCTTCTACTATCTGCTTTTAAGGTGCTTTTATCAAAATATAGTGGGCAAGATGATATTTGTGTGGGTACTCCAATAGCTAATAGAACGCAATCAGGAGTTGAAAATATGATTGGCTTCTTCATAAATACGTTAGCATTACGAACTGATTTAAGTGAAAATCCAACTTTTAAAGAAGTTTTACAACGTGTGAAAGAGGTAACTTTAAAAGGCTATGATAATCAGTTAGTTCCTTTTGAGAAAGTAGTAGATAGAGTAGTAGAAACTAGAGATATGAGTATGTCTCCTTTATTTCAAACAGTATTTGTTTTGCAAAATACACCAGATGTATTAAATACGAATCTTGATGGATTGGATGTTTCATTACATGCCGATGAAAATACCAATGCAAAATTTGATATTACATTAAATGCAGAAGAGCATAGTGAAGGAATTTCATTGAGCATAGAATATTGTACAGCTTTATTTAAAGAAGAAACAATTCATCGCTTATTTGCTCACTATAAAGAATTATTAGAAAATGTAGTTGTTGATAATAATCAACCAATAAATGAACTATCAATACTTACAAAAAAAGAAGAAAATAGTTTGTTGAATGTTTTTAATACTCCATCAGTTTTATATCCAAAAGATAAAACTATAATAAGTCTGTTTGAAGAACAAGTTCAAAAAACACCACAAAAAGTGGCTTTGGTATTTGAGGGAAAAGAAATGACTTATGAAATGTTAGATAAACAATCTAATAAGTTAGCTAGGTTTTTACAAAAGAAAGGAGTAACAGTAGAGGATTTAGTAGGGATTTGCATTGAACGTTCTTTTGAAATGATAATAGGATTGTTAGGTATTTTAAAAGCCGGAGGAGCTTATGTACCAGTTGATCCTAATTATCCTAAAGATCGAATTGAATATATTTTAGATGACTCAGAAGTATCTATAGTATTAAGTACAGCACAAAGTGTATCCGCTATTGAAAATTTATCAGCGTTAAATTTTGTTTTGTTAGATAGTAATTGGGATTCTATTTCTCTTGAGTCAGAAACTAAATTAAAACCAGAGTATACGCCCGAGAATTTAGCGTATGTAATTTATACATCAGGAAGTACAGGGAAACCTAAAGGGGTTTTATTAACACATTTGAATGTGGTACGATTATTTTTTCATGAAGGTAGTTTGTTTGATTTTAACGAAGATGATGTATGGTCTATGTTTCATTCTTTCTGCTTTGATTTTTCAGTATGGGAAATGTACGGAGCATTATTTTATGGTGGGCGTTTAGTAATTATACCAGATACTGAAACAAGGGATACAACTTCTTTTAAAAATACATTAATAAAAGAAGGTGTTACTGTTTTAAATCAAACCCCAGGAGCGTTTTATACATTACAAGAAGAGTTCTTTAGAACTACTGAAAAACATAAAATTAGGTATGTCGTTTTTGGAGGTGAAGCATTAAACCCTTCGTATTTAAAACAGTGGAAAGAATCTTATCCTACATGTAAATTAATTAATATGTATGGAATTACAGAAACTACTGTACATGTTACTTATAAAGAAATAACAGAAAAAGAAGTAGAAGATACTAAAAGTACTATTGGAAGAGCAATTCCAACACTAAATTGTTATATAGTTGATGATAATTTACAGCTTTTACCAGTTGGTATTATTGGAGAATTATGTGTTTCAGGATCTGGATTGTCTAGAGGGTATTTGAATCGTGAAGAATTAACAGGAGAGAAATTTGTTTCAAACCCGTATGATACAGATAAAGAATCAAAATTATATAAGACAGGAGATTTAGGACGCCTATTGTCTAATGGAGATATTGAATATGTAGGGAGAAAAGATGATCAAGTAAAAATAAGAGGTTATCGTATTGAGTTAGGTGAAATTGAAAATGTATTGTCAACTTGTATAGATGTTAGGCATTGTTGTGTTTTAGCAAAAGAAGATTTACATAAGGTGAAATATTTAGTAGGGTATGTGGTTGTTGATGGAACTATAGAAAAAGATACATTACAAAATTACTTGAGCTTAAAGCTTCCAGATTATATGGTGCCACGAATTTGGGTAGAATTAGAAGAAATGCCTTTAACAAGTAATGGTAAAATAAATAAGAAAAAACTACCATTACCAGATGTATCTAAATTATCGAGTAATGAATATGTAAGCCCTAGAAATGAAGTAGAATCAGTATTAGTAGAAATTTGGGAAGAGTTATTAGAGTTGGATAAAGTAGGAGTTTATGATGACTTTTTTGAATTAGGTGGACATTCTTTGTTGGCAACACGATTGGTATCGATGATTCGAAAGAAGATGGAAATTGAAGTTGCTATCAAAACTATTTTTATGCATCCTACAATAGCTGGATTAGAAAAGTATTTAGTAATAAATTCAAGGAAAACAATATTACCAACTATTGTTTCACAAGATAAAACAGCGCGTATTCCGTTATCTTTTAGCCAAGAAAGATTATGGTTTTTAGATCAATTACAAGGAACAGATGAATATCATATTGTTGGAGGTTTAAAGTTAAAAGGGAATTTAAATTTAACTGTTTTAGAAGATTCATTAAAAATGATTGTGGATCGTCATGAAATTTTACGAACAGTAATTCATACAGTAGAAGGGGTAGGTTATCAGGAAGTTATATCGTCAGAAGCTTGGGAGTTGACAAAAGTTACACTAACCAATAACGATAATGAAAAAGAAATGGTAGCTAAGTTTATAGGTAGCCCATTTAATATTTCTGATGATTATATGTTTCGAGCATGTGTTTTTCAAGTAAGTCAAAATGAATATACCTTAGCTTGTGCTTTTCATCATATAGCAAGTGATGGATGGTCTATTCCAATTTTTATAAATGAGTTAGTATCCATATATGAAGCGTTACGATTAAATAAATCAATAACATTACCTAATTTATCAATTCAATATGCTGACTATGCATTATGGCAAAGGAAATTTATTGAGGGAGATTTTTTAGAAAACCAATTAGCATATTGGGAAAATAAATTAAAGGGAGTTTCTATATTATCGTTACCTACCAATAAAGTGCGTCCTTCTGTTCAAAGTACAGTTGGAGCAAGTATTAATTTCGAATTGAATGAATCATTAAAAGAAGCTATTGTAAAAGTTAGCCAAAATGAAGGTGTTACAGTGTTTATGTTTATGTTGTCTGCTTTTAAAGTGTTATTACATAAGTATAGTGGGCAAAATGATATTTGTGTAGGAACTTCTATAGCGAATAGAACACAATCTGGAGTAGAAGATATGATAGGCTTTTTTGTAAATACATTAGCCTTAAGAAGTGATGTTGATAATGACCATAGTTTTAAAAAATTATTAGCAGATGTTAAAGAAACAACCTTGGAAGGGTATGATCATCAATTGGCTCCTTTTGAAAAAGTAGTAGATCGAGTGGTAAATACTCGTGATATGAGTATGAGTCCATTATTTCAAGTGATGTTTGATTTGCAGAATACTGCTAAAAATGAGCAAATTAAATTAGGAGAATTAACTGCTGCTCCTTGTGACTTTGAAGAAAAAACATCACAGTTTGATATTACGTTAGTAGCTACAGAACATTCGTCAGGAATTTCATTGCGTATGGAATATTGTACTGATTTGTTTGAAGAAAGTAGTATAAAACAAATGCTACTTCATTATCAAGAGTTATTGATTAATACAACAGAAAACGTTTCTCAGAGCATCGATAATTTATCTGTATTAACGACTCAAGAGGAAGAAGTGTTGTTAGGGCGAGTAGCAAATTCAGAAGGAGTTAACTTTAACCCGAAAGAACAAGATTTAGGGAATACTTTACCAATAAATGTTCATTTCGAAAAAATTGTAGAAAAGTATTCAAAATCTATCGCAGTAATTGATAAGGAAGTAACGTGGAATTATGAAGAACTAAATAGTTATGCCAATCAAATAGCTCATCAATTATTAACAATAGGAGTAAAAGAAGAGAAGAGTGTTGGAGTATACTTAGATAGAAGTGGAGAATTTATAAGTTGTATGCTGGGGATATTAAAATCCGGAGGAGTTTATACTCCTTTAGACACCCAAAATCCATCTTCACGTATAGAGAAAATGTTATCAGAAAATGAGTTCTCTGTGTTAATAACAAGTTCAGCTTTATTATCAGAGTTAACTAAAGTTTCAGTGTCAAACATTATAGTAATTGATGAGTTAGCAACTCATTTATTAGATAGTATCGAGGTTCAAGGAATAAACGTTTATGACTCTTTAGCTATAGAAAAACAAGCTATTGTTAATCCATTAAATGTAAATAGGATGGATAGTTGGGCTTATGTATTGTATACATCAGGATCAACAGGAGCACCAAAAGGAGCGATTACTCGTCATGACGGAGCAATGAACCATTTATTAGCAGAGTATAAACTATTAGAATTAGCAGATGGTTTCCGTTTTCTTCAAAGTGCAGGAATAGGTTCAGATATTTCAGTATGGCAAATTTTAGGACCATTATTAAAAGGAGGAGCAAGTGTAATTGTAGATAAATATGAGCTGTTAGATTATGAGTCATTATTAGAAACGATTACCCGAACAAAAGTAAACTTGGTAGAGTTTGTTCCAACTTATATGTGGGGCTTATTATCTTATATAAAAGAAAGTAAAAGAGCAATAGCATTAACAACATTAGAATGGATAATGCTAGTTGGTGAAGCAATTCCAGTAGGATTGGTGAATGATTTACGTCGTATTTATCCAGAAATCCGTTTGCTTAATGCTTATGGACCTTGTGAGGCATCAGATGATGTAATTCAATTTGAGATAACTGAAGACTTTCCAGAGAGTCAATCAAGAGTTCCAATAGGTCGCGTAATACCAAATATGAATGTTGCTATTTTGGATGGTAATTTACAGTTATGTCCAATAGGAGTTACTGGAGAGTTATGTGTAAGTGGAGTAGGAGTAGGAGCAGGTTATTTAGGATTACCGGAGCGAACATCTCAAAGTTTTATACCCAACCCATACCCAGATTTATTAGGAGAAGTACTTTATAAAACGGGAGATTTAGGAAGATGGTTACCAGATGGAAATATAGAGTTTTTAGGGAGAGAGGATCATCAAGTAAAAATACGAGGCCATCGAGTAGAGTTAGAAGGAATCGCTTCTGTATTAAGAAAGCCAGAATCAATAGAAGATATTCATGTTTTAGTTTATAAAGATGAAGCTGATAAAGAATTATTATTATGCTTTGTGGTATTAAGTACTATAGGTTTAAATCATGATGAGGGTTCAATAACAGAGTTGTTACATGAGTTGAGTAAGTCTGAATTACCAACATATATGCATCCATCACAATATTGTATAGTAGAAGAGTTTCCTCAGAACTTAAGTGATAAGGTAGATGCAAAGAAGTTATTGTCAATATATGAATCAGAATTTTCAGGAGAACGATCAATTCAAATAAATAATTATGTTTCTCCGCGCAATGAATTAGAAGAACACTTGGTGAATATCTGGCAGGAGTTATTAGGGGTGTCACAAGTAGGAGTTTATGATAATTTCTTTGAATTAGGTGGAGATTCTATTATAACCATTCAAGTGGTTAGCCAAATGAAAAGGTTAGGGTATCATATAAAGCCTCGTGATTTATTTGAAAATCAAACTATTTCAGAGATTTCAAATGTTGTAACTAATGCAGCTTCTGTAAATATAGGAGAACAAGGAATCTTAAATGGAGATAGTTTATTATTACCTATTCAACAACTTTATTTTAAAGAAGAATATGTAGAGAGTGTAGCTAATAATCAATCAGTACTTGTTTCAGTAGATAAATCAATTAAACCAAGTTCAATTCAAAGAGCACTAGAATTATTAATGGAGCATCATGATGCTTTACGTTTTCAATATCAACAAATAGATACTAGCTGGAATCAGTCTTATGGAAATGATAAAGGTGTTTTAGAAAAGGTAAACTTATCAAATATTGATTTAGAAAAATTAACAGAATCGATTACTAAAACATGCGAACTATATCAAGAAAATTTAGCTATTAATTCTGGTAAGGTTTTTAAAATGGTTTTAATAAATACCCCAGAAGGAGAGGAAAAAAATCGATTATTTATGGTAGGGCATCATTTGGTTATAGATGGAGTGTCTTGGCGTATTTTATTATCTGATTTAAGTCGTATTGTAGATGAGGTAGAAAAAGGGAAAACTTTAGATTTAGGTGTAAAAGGGAACTCTTATCGTGAGTGGGGATTTGCTTTACAAGAGTATGTAACTAAAAAAACTATAGCTTCACAAGTAGGGTATTGGTCTAAAATTCATACATCCTATAAGGCATTACCTATAGATAAAAAAACAGTAGCTAAAAATATATATAGTGATGTTGTAGAATATCAAATGATTTTAGATGAAGAAAATACTTCATTGTTGTTGCAAGAAATAAATCAAGCTTATGGTACTACTATCAATGACGTACTATTAGGATGTTTAGGATTAACAATTAGTAAGTGGAGTAATAATGAAGAGGTTATTATAGGTTTAGAAGGACATGGAAGAGAGGAAGTTTCAGAAGGAGTTGATGTAAATACTACAATAGGTTGGTTTACTACGTTGTATCCCGTTTGTTTATCTATGAAAAAGGAAATGTCTTTGGGAGATGTATTAACTAGCACAAAAGAAAATTTAAGACGTATACCAAATAAAGGAATGGGCTTTGGTCTTTTAAAATATATGCACCCGTCTCAAGAAATAAGAAATCGTTTATCTGCAGTTCAATGGGATATTGTGTTTAATTATCTAGGGCAATTAGATAATGCTATTGAAACAAATTCTTGGATAACAGAAGCTACAGAATCTCAAGGAAATGAGATAGGAGCTTCAACACCATTTAATAATAAACTGGAAATTAACGGAGGTGTTAAAAGTGGTAAACTTCAACTTTCTTGGAGTTATTCATCAAAAGAATACGATGTTGAAACAATAGTAGAATTAGCAAATTCTTATGTGTCAAATTTGAAAGATTTGATACGTCATTGTAAAGAAAAAGAAACTAGAGTATATACACCTTCAGATTATGGTCTTGAAAAAGAAATAAAACACGAAGAATTAAATAAATTTTTAAGTACTACAACCACAGATTTAGAAGAAATTTTCAAAATCTAAAAACCAACTTCAATATAAAAGTAATGAAAAATTTTATTATAAAATTACAAGGATTACATCTGTTTTTAGTAGAAAAAAATGGAGAATTATCTCTTAATATGGATAAAGAAAAATTTAATAAAGATCCATATGATTTTAATGAAGATCCAGAAGGAATAATTCCTTTTATGAAAAACAATAAATTAGAGTTAATTGCATATTTAAAGGAAAAGCATAAAAAACCAGAAGCTATATATAAATTAAGCCCTTTGCAAGAAGGATTGTTATTTCATAAATTATATGATGAAGATTCAAGCGCCTATGTTGATCAGCTTGTTGTTGATTTACCTAGCGAATTAAATTTAAATGCATTTGAATCATCATGGAATTATGTAATGCAAAATCATACTATTTTAAGAAGTTGTTTTTTGTATGAAGAGTTTAGTATTCCTGTGCAATGTGTGTATAAAGATGTAACCATGCCTTTTATAGTGGAAGACTATAGTGGTTTTTCACCAACAAAACTGGTTGATGAATTAGCAACTTTTTTAGAAGATGACCTTAAAAAAGGGTTTGTGTTTACTGAAGCTCCTTTACTAAGAGTTGCAATTATAAAAATTAGTGATTCGAGTTATAAAATGGTATTCACAAGTCACCATATTATACTTGATGGATGGTCTTTATCTATTTTATTGGAAGAGTTTTTAGAAACTTATGAATGTTTAGTAAAAGGAAATTCAGTACCACATAGAAAAGAAGAGCAGTATGAAGATTATATCAAATATATTGCTGAAAGAAATATTTTCGATGAAGAAAAGTTTTGGAAAACATATTTAAATGAATTGACTTCACCTTGTTTATTACCGTTTTCAAAAAGTTTATCTAGTAATAAAGAAGTTGGAAAAGCAAAAGAAAACGTATTAATAATTGATGCTGATTTTACAGAACGTTTAACAAAATATGCTAAACAAAATCATTTAACTATTAACACATTAGTTCAAGGAGCTTGGGCTTTGTTACTTTCTAAGTATACAGGCGATTTAGATGTTGTTTTTGGTGTAACAGTTTCTGGACGTCCAGCAGAACTTGAAAGCTCTGAAGACCGAATTGGGTTGTATATAAATACATTACCACTTTATGCTAAGTTAGAAGAAGATGCTTTGGTTTTAGATTGGCTTAAGTCGTTACAACTAGGACATATGAAATCTAGAGAACATCAGTATACAAATCTTGCAGATATTCAAAGGTTTAGTGGTGTTCAAGGAGACTTGTTTAATAGTATACTGGTGTTTGAGAATTATCCTATTTCTGAAGCACTAAAAGAGGAAGATAGTATTCTTGATATAGGGAATATTATGGTTCAAGAGCAAACTAATTATCCATTAACTATTGATGTTAATCTTGGAGGAAAAGAATTGAATATTCAATTTAGTTATAATGTAGCTTTATTTGATGCTAGTACTATAGTGATGATACAAAATCATTTTAATACGGTATTACATCAAATAATAGAAACCCAAGATAAAAACATATCAGAAGTTTCCATATTAACGACTCAAGAGGAAGAAGTGTTGTTAGGGCGAGTAGCAAATTCAGAAGGAGTTAACTTTAACCCGAAAGAACAAGATTTAGGGAATACTTTACCAATAAATGTTCATTTCGAAAAAATTGTAGAAAAGTATTCAAAATCTATCGCAGTAATTGATAAGGAAGTAACGTGGAATTATGAAGAACTAAATAGTTATGCCAATCAAATAGCTCATCAATTATTAACAATAGGAGTAAAAGAAGAGAAGAGTGTTGGAGTATACTTAGATAGAAGTGGAGAATTTATAAGTTGTATGCTGGGGATATTAAAATCCGGAGGAGTTTATACTCCTTTAGACACCCAAAATCCATCTTCACGTATAGAGAAAATGTTATCAGAAAATGAGTTCTCTGTGTTAATAACAAGTTCAGCTTTATTATCAGAGTTAACTAAAGTTTCAGTGTCAAACATTATAGTAATTGATGAGTTAGCAACTCATTTATTAGATAGTATCGAGGTTCAAGGAATAAACGTTTATGACTCTTTAGCTATAGAAAAACAAGCTATTGTTAATCCATTAAATGTAAATAGGATGGATAGTTGGGCTTATGTATTGTATACATCAGGATCAACAGGAGCACCAAAAGGAGCGATTACTCGTCATGACGGAGCAATGAACCATTTATTAGCAGAGTATAAACTATTAGAATTAGCAGATGGTTTCCGTTTTCTTCAAAGTGCAGGAATAGGTTCAGATATTTCAGTATGGCAAATTTTAGGACCATTATTAAAAGGAGGAGCAAGTGTAATTGTAGATAAATATGAGCTGTTAGATTATGAGTCATTATTAGAAACGATTACCCGAACAAAAGTAAACTTGGTAGAGTTTGTTCCAACTTATATGTGGGGCTTATTATCTTATATAAAAGAAAGTAAAAGAGCAATAGCATTAACAACATTAGAATGGATAATGCTAGTTGGTGAAGCAATTCCAGTAGGATTGGTGAATGATTTACGTCGTATTTATCCAGAAATCCGTTTGCTTAATGCTTATGGACCTTGTGAGGCATCAGATGATGTAATTCAATTTGAGATAACTGAAGACTTTCCAGAGAGTCAATCAAGAGTTCCAATAGGTCGCGTAATACCAAATATGAATGTTGCTATTTTGGATGGTAATTTACAGTTATGTCCAATAGGAGTTACTGGAGAGTTATGTGTAAGTGGAGTAGGAGTAGGAGCAGGTTATTTAGGATTACCGGAGCGAACATCTCAAAGTTTTATACCCAACCCATACCCAGATTTATTAGGAGAAGTACTTTATAAAACGGGAGATTTAGGAAGATGGTTACCAGATGGAAATATAGAGTTTTTAGGGAGAGAGGATCATCAAGTAAAAATACGAGGCCATCGAGTAGAGTTAGAAGGAATCGCTTCTGTATTAAGAAAGCCAGAATCAATAGAAGATATTCATGTTTTAGTTTATAAAGATGAAGCTGATAAAGAATTATTATTATGCTTTGTGGTATTAAGTACTATAGGTTTAAATCATGATGAGGGTTCAATAACAGAGTTGTTACATGAGTTGAGTAAGTCTGAATTACCAACATATATGCATCCATCACAATATTGTATAGTAGAAGAGTTTCCTCAGAACTTAAGTGATAAGGTAGATGCAAAGAAGTTATTGTCAATATATGAATCAGAATTTTCAGGAGAACGATCAATTCAAATAAATAATTATGTTTCTCCGCGCAATGAATTAGAAGAACACTTGGTGAATATCTGGCAGGAGTTATTAGGGGTGTCACAAGTAGGAGTTTATGATAATTTCTTTGAATTAGGAGGGCATTCTTTATTGGCTACACGTTTAGTATCAACAATTCGTAGAGAATTGGAACTTGAAATAGCGATAAAAGACGTTTTTGTATATTCAACTATAAATGACTTAGGAATACACTTGTCAAAAAAATCTGAGGGTGTATTATTACCAGTTATTGTTTCTCATAGAAAAGAAGGACGAATTCCATTATCATTTAGTCAAGAGCGATTATGGTTCTTAGATCAATTGCAAGGTAGTGTAGAATATCATATGCCAGTTGTATTAAAGTTAAAAGGAAAAATAGATGCTTCTATTTTAGAAATGACGTTAAAAACAATTATAGAGCGTCATGAAGTATTACGTACCGTTATAAAATCTGAAAAGGGTATTGGATTTCAGGAAGTTATTTCTTCAGAGAATTGGTGTTTACCTGAAGATAATTTAGAAAAAGAAAGTGTTGAAGAAACAATTTCTAATTTTATGGAGTCTCCTTTTGATTTGGAAAATGATTATATGCTAAGAGCTAAGATTTACCATTTAGAAGACGATCAATGTTTGTTAGCGATGGTGTTTCATCATATTGCAAGTGATGGTTGGTCAGAAGGTATTTTAATAGCTGAATTTGAAGAAATATACAATTCATTAAAATTAAATAGAGATACTGAATTACAAAGCTTAGAATTGCAATATGCAGATTATGCAGTGTGGCAACGTGAATATATAGAAGGAGTTGTATTAGATAAACAATTAACTTATTGGGAAGAAAAGTTAAAAGGAGTAACATCTTTGTCATTACCTACAGATTATCCAAGGCCTTCTATTCAAAGTACTGAAGGGTATAGTGTCGATTTTAAGTTAGATAAAGAAGTAAGCAAAGCAGTAAAAGAGTTGTGTAAAGAAGAGGGGGTTACATTGTTTATGGTATTACTCGCTGCTTTTAAGGTTTTATTATCAAAATATAGTGGACAAGAAGATATCTGTGTTGGTACACCAATAGCTAACAGAACACAATCAGAGTTAGAAGGAATGATTGGATTCTTTGTAAATACTTTAGCACTTCGTACTGATTTGAGTAATAATCCTAGTTTTAAGGAAGTATTAGAGGCAGTAAAAAGTACAACTTTAGAAGGGTATGATAATCAACTAGCTTCTTTTGAAAAAGTAGTAGATAGAGTAGTTGATACTCGAGATATGAGTATGTCTCCATTATTTCAAGTTCTATTTATTTTACAAAATACACCTCAAGACTCAGAAATAAAATTAGAAGAATTATCTGTTTCTGATTATGAGTATAAAGAAGTTACTTCACAATTTGATATTACATTAAATGTTGAAGAACAAGCTTCAGATATTATTTTGAGTATGGGGTATTGTACAGCGCTTTTTAAAGAGGGAACTATTAAAAGTATGTTGGTTCATTACCAAGAATTGTTAAGGAGTATTATTACAAATAAAAATCAAAGCATACATAAATTATCCATATTAACTACTGCAGAAGAAAATGAATTAAAAATTAATTTTAATAATACTTCAGTTGATTCTCCTAAAGAGAAGACATTAGTTGACTTGTTTAGAGAGAATGTAGGTAGAACACCAGATAAAGAAGCGATTATATTTGAAGGAGTTTCATTGACTTATAAACAATTAGATGAAGAATCTAATAGATTGGCTAATTATATTTCATCTAAACATAAAGTTGCTTTAGAAGATTTAATTGTAGTAAAATTAGAAAGAAGTAATGATCTTATAATAAGTTTTTTAGCAGTTTTGAAAACAGGAGGAGCTTATCTACCTATTGACCCTAATTACCCACAAGAACGTATTTCATATATTGAAAAAGATAGTAAAAGTACCATAGTTATTGATAAAGAGTTTTTACATCTCTTTAAAGAAGAAAAAGCAAATTACCTTTCAAGTGCACCTGAAATAGAAATAACAAAAAAATCTTTAGCATATGTAATTTATACATCAGGTTCTACAGGAAACCCAAAGGGTGTTATGATTGAACATAAGGGTATTGTGAATACTGTTTATACACAAATTGAGGCTTTAAATATTAATGAGAAAACTCATTGTTTGCAGTTTGCTAGTTCATCTTTTGATGCATCAATTTGGGAAATATTCTTACCACTTTTAAGTGGGGCAAAGTTGTTTATTATTGAAGAAGAAAAAAAATCTGATTTAGATTATTTTGCAAATTATTTAAGTGAAAATAATATAACTATAGCAACATTACCTCCTGCTTTTGTAAAGCTAATGCCTATTGATTCTTTACGTTCTTTAGAAGTGTTAATAACAGCAGGAGAACAAGCTCCAATTGATGAAGCACTTGAATTTGTAAATGAGGGAGGAAAATATATTAATGCCTACGGACCAACAGAAACAAGTATATGTGCTACGACTTTTCAAGATGATTTTACAGATAAAATTCCTATTGGTAAGCCTATAGGAAACACAAGTGCTTATATTCTAAGTGATACTCAACAATTACTCCCAAAGGGTGTTGTAGGAGAATTATGTATTGGAGGAGCAGGATTAGCACGAGGCTATATTAATAGAGAAGAATTAACAGAAGAAAAATTTATAGCTAATCCTTTTGTTAAAGGAGAACGTATATATAGAACAGGAGATTTAGCAAAGTGGCTACCGGATGGGAATATAGAATTTTTTGGTAGAACTGATGACCAGGTTAAAGTTAGAGGGTATCGTATTGAATTAGGAGAGATAGAGGCAATTTTATCAATGTATTCTGTAATTAAGAACAATTGTGTATTAGCTGTTAGTGATGCTGAAGGTACTAAAAGGCTGGTAGGTTATATAGTAAAAGAAGGACTTGTTGAGAATGAGGAAATAGAAACTTATTTAAAAACAAAGCTTCCTGAGTATATGGTTCCAACAACTTGGGTAAGTTTAGAAAAAATGCCATTAACTAGTAATGGGAAAATTGATAAAAAGAGTTTAGAGAAAATCGAATTGTCTGATATATCTCAGGAAGAATATGTAGCTCCAAGAAATGAGATTGAAGTGAAACTTGTTGGAATATGGGAAGAGTTATTAGAAATAGATAAAATAGGAATACACAATAACTTTTTTGAGCTAGGTGGTCATTCATTATTGGCAACACGATTAGTTTCTATGATTCGTAGTGAATTAAAATTAGAAATAAAAATCAAAGCTATTTTTGAACATACAACAATTGCTAACTTAAGTATTCATTTAGCTAAATCATCAAAAACACTCTTGCCGGCATTAGTAGTTCAAGAAAAAACAAACGATATACCATTATCATTTAGTCAGGAACGTTTATGGTTTTTAGATCAGTTACAAGGAAGTACTGAATATCATATACCTATAGTACTTAGGTTAAAAGGGGAATTGAGTATAGAGAATATTGAAAAATCATTAAAAACTGTTATTGAAAGACACGAGGTTTTAAGAGCGGTAATATATGCTAAAGAAGGTGTTGGCTATCAACAATTTTTAGAATCAGAAAAATGGAATTTAATCACACATTTATTAGATGAAAAAAATGAAGAGGAAGTAATAACTTCATTTTTAGAAGCACCATTTAATTTATCAAAAGATTTTATGCTTCGTGCCTGTCTATATAATCTTGGAGATAATAATTATGTTCTTGCTTGTGTAATTCATCATATAGCTAGTGATGGATGGTCTCAAGGTGTTTTAGTGTCAGAATTTATGAGCACATATAAAATGCTGCAAATCAAAGAAGAGCCAGTATTACCTATGTTGAAAATTCAATATTCAGATTATGCTCTTTGGGAACGAAAATATATTGAAGGAGAAGTTTTAGATTCTCAATTGTCATATTGGGGAAATAAATTAAAAGATATTACACCTTTAATATTACCAACGGATTATATACGACCGTCAATACAAAGTAAAGAAGGAACTACAATTCAGTATCAGTTAGATAAAGATTTAACAAAAGCTTTAGTTGATTTTAGTAAAAAAGAGGATGTTACTTTATTTATGACATTGTTGGCAGGATTTAAAGTTTTACTATCTAGGTATAGCGGTCAAGAAGATATTTGTATTGGAACAACAATAGCCAATAGAACACAGTCTGACTTGGAAGATATGATTGGCTTTTTTGCAAATACATTAGCATTAAGAACTGATTTAAATGGAGCTTTGACTTTTAAAGAAACTTTATCTAGAGTTAAAGAAACAACTTTAGAAGGTTATGAGCATCAGCAAACACCTTTTGAAAAGGTTGTAGATCGTGTTGTTGATGATAGAGATATGAGTATGAGTCCAATATTTCAAGTGTTGTTTACACTACAAAATACTCCGGAAGAAAAAGAAGAAATAGAACTAGAAGGAATAACTTTTTCACCATATGAATACGAAGCGAATACATCACAGTTTGATTTAAATTTAACAATAGAAGAAAATGAATTAGGACTGTCGTTAGACATGGAGTATTGCACTGATTTGTTTAAAGAAGAAACAATTAATCGCTTTTTGCTTCATTATCAAGAGTTGTTGAATAATATAATTACTGGTGCTGATCAAGAGGTAAAGGAATTGTCTTTTTTAACAAAAGAAGAAGAGCATCAATTATTACATGTTTTTAATGATACACACGTAAATTATCCTTTAGATAAAACATTTGTTGAGCTTTTTGAGGAACAGGTTCAAAAGGCGCCAAACTCTATAGCGGTTTCTTTTGGAGAAAAGAAAATTACATATAAAGAGTTAGATGAAGAAACCAATCAATTAGGATATTACTTAGAAAGTATAGGAGTTAAAGAAAATGATTTAGTAGGAATATGTTTAGATCGTTCTGAAAATATGCTGATAGGTATATTAGGAATCTTAAAAGCTAAAGGAGCATACGTTCCAATGAAACCAGATTTTCCTGAAGCGCGAATAGAGCATATATTTGAAGATGCTCAATGCAATGTAATATTGGTAGATGAGAAAGGAAAGGATGCTGTTGGTGAGTTGTCGAATAAAATAAACATGGTAATGCTATCAGAAAGTGATAAAATATACCAAAGTCAACCTCAAGTACCGCTAAAAGTAAAAAGCAAGCCATCTTCATTAGGATATGTCATTTATACATCTGGAAGTACAGGGAAACCAAAAGGAGCTATGATTACACAGCAAGGAATGTTAAATCATTTACTTCTTATGGTTGATGAATTAGAAATGAACGCTACTAGTGTAGTTGCATTTACGGCACCATTTACTTTTGATATTTCTGTATGGCAAATGTTAAGTGGTTTGTTATGTGGAGGTAAAATAGAAGTGTATAGTGAACGTCAAATATCTGATCCATTCATATTACAAGAGTCATTATACAATGAAAATGTTAGCATACTTCAATTAGTACCTTCATATGTTTCTGAGTTGTTAAATGCTAATTCAGAAAAGAAGTTAGAAAAATTAAAATATTTCTTAGTAACAGGAGAAGCTGTTCAGTATTCATTATTATCTAAGTGGTTTGAGTATTATCCATCTGTAGCAGTTGTAAATGCTTATGGCCCTGCTGAAGCTGCTGATGATGTAAGTTTACATATTATGCGAGAATTACCTAGTGAAGGAATTGTTTCAATAGGTAAACCTGTAGCAAACATGCAGTTGTATATTGTGGATGCTTCAAGTAATTTATGTGCTTTAGGAGTTGTTGGTGAAATTTGGGTAGGAGGTATTGGAGTTGGAGAAGGTTATATTAATGATAAAGAAAGAACAGAAAAAAGCTTTATTGAAAATCCTTTTATAAAGTCAGAAAGTAAAGTATATAAAACTGGTGATTTAGGAAGGTGGTTACCAGATGGAACCATAGAGTTTTTAGGAAGACAAGACGATCAAATAAAAATTAGAGGATATCGTATTGAGTTAGGAGAAATAGAAAATATATTATCACAAGAACCTACAGTTAACAGTTGTTGTGTTATAGCGAAGCCAGATTCTTTAGGTAATAATAGATTAGTTAGTTATGTTGTAACTGAAGAAAATTTTGATAAACTATCAATACAGAGTTTTTTAAAAACCAAACTTCCTGATTACATGGTTCCACAAGTTTGGGTAAATTTAGATGAGATGCCACTAACTAGAAATGGTAAGATTGATAAAAAAGAGTTACCGGAACCAATAGTTTCTTCTGCTTCTGCTGTTGATGATGAAGGGCCAAGAAATGAAATAGAGGAAAAGCTAATTGTTATTTGGCAAGAATTATTAGAAGTTGAAACAGTTGGGATCAATGATAGTTTTTTTGAACTTGGCGGGCATTCAATACTAGCAATTCAAATGGTAGTTAGGATGAATGATGTATTACCAAGAGAAATAACGATTGCACATATATTTGAATATCCAAGTATAGCTTCTTTACGTGAATATTATGCAACCGACGTTGAGTTTAAAAAAGATGTTTTAGTGGCTTTACAAAAAGAAGGAACAATGAAACCAATATTTTGTGCACCACCAGCTGGAGGAGACTCGATGGGGTATTCTAAGTTGTCAAAACAATTAGGTAACGAACAGCCTTTGTATGGATTTCAATGCCCTGGTTTAGATGGGAAAACGCCATACATAGAAACTGTAGAAGAGCTTGCTACTTTGTTTATAAAGGAAATGCAAAGTGTTGATTCTGAAGGGCCGTATCGTTTAGCAGGATATTCTTTTGGAGGTGATATTATTTATGAGATGATGCAACAATTGTATCGTAATGGATTTGAAGTAGAAGAATTATTTGTATTTGAAGCTGTAGCACCAGATTTCATTGAGGAAGATGAATTAGATGATAAAGCATTTAATCAAGTAGCACACTTTTTAGTAGAGGAAATAAATGGGTTGTTTGATACTAATATTGAAGTTGATAGTAAAATGTTAAGGGGAAAAACAAAAGAAGAACAATTAGAAATTGTTTTTGATTTGGCTAAAGAGTCTCCAAACTTAGAAGCTATTGAAGAGCAAATGCGAGGTAGAGTTAATGTTTTTATAGCGAATAATTTATCTAATTATATTCCTAAGGATATAGAAAAGAGAGATGTGCCTGTGTATGTATTTAAAACAATAGAAGAAGGCATAGAAGGAGAACTTGGTTGGCAAAAATTCATGGATAGAGAGGTAACAGTATTTTCGGTTCCTGGTGATCATGGAACGATGTTAGAAGAACCGCATGTTCAATCGATAGCAACTCACATGAAGCAACTTTCTGTAAAAGAATTTGTAACTGCTTAATTAAAAAAGCAAAATTGTTTTTTACTAATTCTTTCTGATTTTTTAAATAATGAAAAAATATTTCTTGTATTTAGGCCTAATAATGTTTTCATTATTAGGTACTGAATTAACTGATTTTTGTTTAGGTGTTTGGGTGCTTAAACAACCAAATCCGTCAATTACATCCTATTCATTTATTTGGTTTTTTGAAGAAGCTCCAGCAGTTTTGTTAGCTCCATTTATAGGTAGTTTAGTTGATAGGTGGAGTAAAAAGAAAATGATAATCTATGGGCAGGTAGTAGCTGGTATTGGTACTCTTATATTAATGTTATTATATAATAAAGGAGAATTGAAACCTTGGCATATTATGATAGTTTCTGGTATAGGTTCTATTGCAAGTATGTTTGTTTTTACTGCTTTTTATATTGCTACTACAGCTTTAGTGCCTAAAAGTAAATTAGTAAATGCTCAAGGAATATCGCTAGGTTTATTTGGTTTAATAAACGTAGGGGTGCCTATGGCTGCACCTGCATTGTATAGGCTAATGGGAATGGACAAAGTTTTTTTGATTGATATAGTTACTTTCTCTGTAGCTATACTCGTTTTTTTTATGATACAGTTTGTGGTTGTTGAAAAAACAGAAGAAAAATTTAATATGAAAAACGACTGGAAGCTAGTAAAAGGTTTTTTAGTTGAACGACAAGGGCTTATTAAGTTATTAGCTTTCTTCTTTATAATTCATTTTTTAATTGGTTTAGTACAAGTGTTGTTCACTCCTTTAATATTAGATTTTGCCGATGAATATGCTGTTTCAACAATAATGACAATAGTAAGTTTAGGTATGATTGTAGGTGCCTTAATAATGGGAGGAGTAAAGAAATTTAAAAAGCCTATTCAAAAAATTATGTACGCCAATATTTTTGCAGGAATTCTTATAGCTTGTTTATGGACAAGCGTGAATACATATGGTTTAGCAATATTAGGAATGTCAATAATTATACTATTTACAATTTCAGATGTTATAAATGAAGCATTTTATTTAGCAATTGCTCCTGTAAAATTAATTGGAAGATTAGGAGGTTTTGAAGAGTTATTAGTTGGAGCAGCTGGGCCATTAGCTTTTTTATTATCTGGAGTATTGGTAGATGCTTTAAAAAATATGGTTAAAGCTTTTCCAAAAACAGTAGTTAATTATTTTCCAGGAACCAGTGTTACACTAGCTATTATAATTGTTTTTACTGTCTCAGGAGTTTTGCTCTTTTTGATTTCATTATGGTTTAGTAGAACAAAATCAATAAAAGATTTAGATGTAATGTATGATTTGGAAATGGAAAAAGGGAATCAAGAAAAGAAAGAAGAAAAACTAAAAAAAGAGAATCAAAATACAGAAAAAGAAGTAGCATTCGCTAACACTTTAGATTAAAAAGACAAATAACTAAATAATTAAATAATAATGGATAAGATAGAAGAATTAAAAAAACTAAAGTCTTTTCAACACATTCCTATTGAAAAAAATATGAATAGAAGTATTTTTTATAAGGAATATGTAAATAAAAATAAGCCTGTAGTAATAAGAGGGATGACTAATAATTGGAAAGCTCTGAATTGGGATTCCGAATATTTTAAATCAAAAGGAAAAGAGCAAGAAGTAGCTATAAAGGTAGGAGATATAAGTGAAGGTAAAAAAGAAAAAATGCAGCTTAGTTCTTATGTGGAGCAGTTAGAGGAGTATGAGCAGAACCTTAAAATGGGGTTGAAGGCAGCAAAGCCTGGGTATTTACATGACCTTCCTTTTTTTTACATGTTCCCAGAGTATTTATCTGATATAAATCCTTTCCCTAAAGAACTATTACCTAAATGGTACTGGTCTAAATGGCAAAACTATATTCAGTTTTTTATGGGGTCAACAGGTAGTTTAACTCCATTGCATTTTGATACGTTATTGACAAATAACTTATTCTTCCAGGTTGCGGGTAGAAAGAAGTTTATATTGATAGAGGCGAATCAAAAAAAGGATTGCTATATGGAAGGATGGAGATGGGCAAAATTTGATCCTCAAAATCCAGATTATGAAAAGTTTCCTCAGGCAAAAGGGGTCAAGATAATGGAGGCAATATTAGAGCCTGGAGATATTCTTTATATGCCTTCAGGAATGCTTCATCAGGTACATGGATTAAGTCAATCGGTATCATTTAATATTGATTGGCATACTTCAAAAAGTGCAAGAAAAGGAGTGGCAACTTTATGGAAAGGAGCACCTCTTAAAAATGTGTATTACAATGCATTAACATATGCAGGTCTTGGGCTTAAAGTTCCAGAGAAAATTATTTTTCCACTTTATAAATCATATTTAAATTATGTTAGTTAATCTAATACTTCTTGTAATCAGTTGTTTAATAAATTATATCTAATCAAAAAATAAAAAATGAAAGTACCTAGAGTAAAAAGTATATCAGAAGAAAGTTTTATAGAAAACTATATTGTAGGAAATACACCAGTTATTGTGACTGATGGTATGGAAAACTGGGATATGGAAAAATTTACACCTGAATATCTTATAAAGGAATTTGGTGATGAGAAAGTTCAGGTATATAATGACTTATTTGATTTACAAACTGTACAGTCATTAGAAAAGTATATCAATACTAACTTTTTTAGAAGCGAAGCTGATGGGCCTTCGAAGCAATATATGAGGTGGTATACAAAACTAAAAGAGGTTGAATTTTATTGGTCTGATAGTGTTTTTGATAGATTGAAAAATGCATGGAGCCAACCTTATTTTATACCAGATACATCATTGGTGATTCCAAGTAATAAAAATGCTGAAAAAAGAAGTATTAATGAGTATGGATATCCATATAAAGGATTATTTATCTCAGGAAAAGGTTCTAGAACAAGATTGCATAAAGATCCATTTGTGAGTAATGCTGTTTTGTGTCAATTTCACGGGCAAAAAGAAATATTTTTATACAGTCCTAAAAAGGAACAGGATGTTATGAATAAAGGAGCCTTTGTTGATGTTAAAAATCCAGATCATACTAAGTTTCCAAATTTTTCTAATATAACACCTGATTATGAAGACATATTATCACCAGGAGAGATTATACTTTTTCCTTCAGGATGGTTTCATGATGTAACTAGTGTATCAGATAGTATTTCAATTACATGGAACTTTTTGCATGCTTCACAAGTAGATAAACTTTGTAAGCATATTAAAAACAACCCAGAAGATGATCAATTAGAGATAGCTCGTTTTTTTCTTAAAGACGAGATTTCAAAAGAAATGAAAGCTGAGGAGTTAATAGTGTTCTTTAAAAATAAATTTGAATCTCAAAATGTAGTATTAGGTTAAGGATAAGTAATTATTTAAAAATGGAAAAAGCTTTAACAACAACTAAAACTAAAATAATAGCCTTGCCATATGCAGGGGGAAATAAATATTGTTATAGAGCAATTCAAGAATATGTACCAAAAGATATTGAATGGGTAACATTAGAATTACCCGGAAGAGGTGAGCGATTTACTGAGGAATCCATTGAAACAATAAGTGAAATGACTGAGGATCTTTTTGTTCAATTAGTATCAGCTGTAGGTAGGAGTGAATATATTATTTTCGGACATAGTATGGGAACATTATTAGGATATGAATTGCTTAAAAAAGCAAGAGAGGAAAAATTTAAATTACCTAATAGTTTGTTTTTTACGGGAAGAGGAGCTCCAGAATATGACAAAATTGTACATAAAAAATCTCAGCTCTCTGAAAAAATATTTTGGAAAGAAGTAAATGAAATGGGTGGTTTACCAAAAGAAATTTTAGCAAATGAAAATTTATTAAAATTATATTATCCCATATTAAAATCCGATTTTAAATCAATCGAGAATTATAAATACAAAAAAGAAAACTTACCATTTCAAATACCTATGCAAGTATGTTTAGGTACTGAAGAAATAGGAGTAGGGAAAAATAAAACAACAATTGCCCAAATGAGGGCATGGGAAAAAGTAATTTCTGGTCCATGTAGTTTTGAAGTATTACACGGTGATCATTTTTTTATTTTCAAACACCCTAAAGCCATTGTTCAAAAATTATGTTATGCTGTTGAAAAAAGTAAGCAGCTGTCTGTGATTTAATTAAAAATAAATTTATTAAAAATAACGTATTGAACCTTTTGAATTATTCATAAATTTAAAAGTGTTCAGTAAATAGTAATGCTATAAATCTAACCAAATGAAAGTATTAAAATTCGGAGGAACTTCGCTAGGATCAATTGAAAGCTTATCTCAGGTAAAAGATATTCTTGAAAAAAAGACAGATGAAATAATTGTTGTTTGTTCAGCAATGTCTGGAGTTACTAATCAATTAGTTTCTATTGTAGAGGATGTTAAAAATCAAAATACAGCACGAGTAAAGGAATATTTATATAATTTAGAAGGGAAACATATTGATGTTATACATTCTTTAATTGTTGATCATGAGGAAAAAGAAAAGTTAAAAAAAGAAATATCTAAAATGATTAAAGAGATTGCAGAGCTGTCTAAATTACAGTATACAGAATCTTTAAGGTCTAAAATAATAACTTATGGAGAGGCACTTTTGACTCAAATATTTTCTTCATATTTAAATGTATCTGGCATATCAAATACATTATTGAAAGCAAAAGATTTTATGTTGGTTGACTCTATCGATAAACCTAATATAGAAAAGGTTTCAACAACATTAAAATCTGTATTAGAACATTTGCCTAAATCTGATGTGTATATTACGCAAGGCTTTATTTGCAGAGATGAAAATGGAATTATAACAGATCTTAAGAGAGGAGGAAGTGATTATTCGGCAACAATTATAGGCGCAGCAATAGATGCAGAAGAAATAGAGATATGGACGGATATAGATGGGCTTCATAATAATGACCCTAGGTATGTTGACAATACAGAATCAGTACCTTATTTGTCGTACACAGAAGCGTCTAAATTAGCACACTTTGGAGCAAAAATTTTACACCCAAAAACGGTTTTGCCACTAGCGGGTAAAGATATTCCTGTGATATTAAAAAACACGTTTATGCCAGATAAAACAGGTACTATTATTTCTAGTGAAGTTTATACAAAAGGAGTTAAAGCTATTTCTGGAAAAGATAAAATAACAATAATAAAAGTAGAGCCTAAAATAGCTTTGGGAGGCCATGGTTTTTTAAGAGTGATTTTTGAAATATTTCATAAATACAAAACTTCTATAGGGGTTGTAATTACTTCAGAAGAGTCAATATCATTAACTATTGATGATACTAGTAATCTTATGAAAATTATTAATGAAATTGAAATTCATGCTGAGGTAAAGGTTGATTCTTTAAATACGATTATTTGTATTGTAGGAGATTCAATAATTGATGATAACAAAACGCATAAAATTTTTGATATATTAAAGCATATTCCAATTAAAATGATATCTCTTGGTAAAAATGATAATAATGTTTCTGTAGTTATTGATACAGATTCTAAAATAGAAGCTTTAAAATATTTACAAGAAAAACTTTTTTTAAGTGAAAAGGCATTCGCATAATTATGATATATCTAGATTAGATACAAACAAAAAAGACTTTACAATTTGTAAAGTCTTTTTTTTGCTCCTCCTCTTGGACTCGAACCAAGGGCCCTCTGATTAACAGTCAGATGCTCT
>JBELFC010000017.1:0-9508 GCA_042093175.1 Tenacibaculum sp.
GATTGAGTTTGCCTTGCTCCTAAACTTAATTCATCTGAAAAAGGAATAACTTTAAACTCGTGTTCTCCTAACATTTTATTATTAGTAGAAAATAAGTCTAAGTTTTTTGCTTGAAATTTATTAATTACAAAATTAGTAGAGTTAGGAAGTCCCATTACTACATTATCTTCATAACCTTTATAGTTCTGAATACCTTCAAATGAATCAAACATACTATAGTATTTTGAAGAATATTTGTAACCATAAAAAGAAGTCCCATCGTAATGAGCTTCATACTTTTTACCATCAATTTCAAAAGCGTAAAGACACCCAGTAACCATATCCTTACTTCTTTCTAAATCATAAATACCAAAAGTAAAAGTTATGTTTTTTGCGTTTTTAGGAATATCTATATAATCTCCAGTAGGAGTAACAAAAGTAAATGACTCTTTATCAGTATTTAAAAATTTATCTGGAAATTCACCTGATTCCGTAATATGTTGTCCATCCCCATCTCCTTGGAACCAGTATATTTTAATTCCTGGAGCATGCATCTTTTTCCAATCTAAGTGATTTAAAACAGTACCATTTCCATAATCCATTAAAGAATTGGTTGCTCCTTGAGGAAACTTATACTCATCCCAAGTATGTTGTAATCCAAAAACTCCATGCCCCAATTCATGAGCAAGTGTTCTTGTTTGCTTTTCAACAGTTTTTGCATTAGCTGTAAACACAAATCCGAATTGCCTTTTTAATGGCATAAAACCTTCTACGTCGGATTTATTTACGGGTACATTAGTTACAAAAACATAATAAGTCTTTTTACTGTAGTAATTTTGTTTTTTGATATAACTATTGAATACAGCTTCTTCATCTGTATAGTGCGATAAAACTGAGCTATCTCCTACTTTTAATCTACCATCTTTATCTTTATCCCATCCATAAATTTGTTCTGGAGAAACCTCATCAACCTCTTGAATATTTAATCGTACACCAGCTTTTCTATAGATTTCTTTTACTTGCTCTTTTACTTTAGAATCTACTTCACTAATCCCAACAGGTACTAAAGTTATATTTATAGTTTCTAATTTTTCAGATGCTAAATGCGTTAGTATTACACTACCCGCAACATCAAACTTATCATCTTTATTTTTGATAACTGCAAAAATTTCTTCATCTGCATAATGGTACTTTCTTTTAAGTTTTAACTTTGCAATGTCACCATTCCAACTTGTAACTTCTATTTTAGCCCCATCTTTAGTTTTAAAAACAAGATCTTCTTTTTTTACGTCACTATCATTAATAGTTACTTTAGCATTTATAAAGTCATCACCATTGGTATCAGATATTGCTTTATATGCTACCTTATATTTACTACCGCTTTTATCTAAAACCTTATATTCTTTTTCAAACTTAGTTGAAGTTCCATTAGGTAATTCATCAAAATGATAGTATCCAGAGTTTTCAAAAACAACTGACACTCCAGAAGCAGTAATTGAATTTACATTACCACTCGAATCTAAACCATTGGTGTTTGTATCCGATACAGCTCCTCCTTCTGCTCCTTCTTGTTGGGTAACTGTTCCATCTTCTCCTACAGACCAAACATCTCCATTTGAGCTAATAACATCAACATCATCGTCTCCAGGTATTACTGCAGTTTCACCGTTAGTCCCAGTAACTACAATAGCACCATTAGCATCTATTTCTATTGAATCTACAATAAAATCAACAGTAACAGAATCTTCAAGCACTCCATTATCACCGTTAACACCTTCTGAAATATTAACATCTACATCTACTGTCATTGAAGCTCCTTCACCAAACTCAGGATCATATAAAGTTACAATCTCTCCTTCGGCTAATTGATTAGAAGAATTTACTAGTATATTACTAAAAGTTACTCCAAATTTCGCGAATTTTAAATAAGGAATCGCGACAAAACCTTTTCCTGAAACCACACCATTTGATTGGCTTTGCATTTCAGTAATTGTTACTTTAAAATCTCCTGCAGTTATTTGATCTCCAATATTTAACCCTGGGTGTGGTTCTCTATTACTAATAGCAACTGCATCTGGTACAATACCACACTGATAATTCGCATCTTCATTTTGAATGATATCTGTTGAAACTCTTTGTAAATCAGAATACTCACTGTATTGATAAGCACACTTACCTTTTACTTTATATTCATAAGTTGTTCCAGGCTTTAATCCCCAAATTGTTGCCCAACCACTATTGGTTCTTTTAGTAAACCAATGAGCATCTTGCTTATCAGCTTCTCTATATGCTATAATAAACTCAGAATGTATTGTTGGATCTTGATTCCAAAATACATTTATTTTAGATGTTCCTTTAGCTTCTGCATTTACATCTTCAGGAATTTGACAGGGAGCTGTTCTTGAAAACCAAAAAACTTCACTATATCCTTGATTTTTAAATAGCCCTATTTCTTCTAATCCTTGTAATGCTTTCGCTCGTACTCTCCATGCATATCTCTTTCCTGGTAATAATAACGGTTTATCTGGTCCGTATACTAAAGTAGTTGTTCTGGTAGTTGTTTCATAGATTGGAGCCTGTGATAAAAATGCTGTTCTAGGATCAATATGATTATCCCATACCTCAACTAATGCAAACTCATATTCAACATTACTAACATTTATATGTCTTGGCGTCCATTGAAAAACAATATTTTCAAAATCTTGAGGTTCAATATTTGCCTTATTAAAAGGTAAATTTAATATTGGAGGTTCGTTTTTAAAGATAAAAACAGTAGCGCATTTTTTGTTTGACAATTTTGCTCCTGATAAATAATCATATACTTCAAAACAAAAATTATAACTCCCCTCTGGTATTGTTTGGGCATATGTTGCTGTATTTATACCTTCTATGTTTTCATATTTATAATAAGGAGCTAATTCTTGATTTCTTAGAGTTAAAGGAACTCCGCCTTCTAAGTACAAGTTTTCAGCACCTAATACAAAATCCTTACTTCTAAATTGTATGTTTCCTCCTTCGAAATAGGTTCGTAAACGAATTTGCCTATTACTAACAGTTATATCATTTAAAAATATTTGAACAGTTATAGGACTATTTAAACTAGTTTCATCTGCATAATTATAAAAATTCACTGGAGCAGGCGCACTAACTCTTGGTACTATGGTTACTGGATACTGTTGTGAATATAAATTAACTACAAGTGAAAATAATGTAAAGATTAGGGGTAATATTCTTTTCATACAATAGGGTTAGTTAGTTTTTATAGATACTTTAGTTGAAGTTTATTTTTATCTATATTTTTTTCTGATTCATTTGCTAAAAACTCAATACTATTTTTTAACAAATATAATTTTATTTTTGATTTATCATCATCATTTTCAATCATTTCAAAAACTCTATTTCCAAATTTTTTATAAAATTGATTAAGATAGTTTTTGTCTTTTTTAACACTTTCTAGTGTTTTATAGTTCTTCAGCTTTGAAACAATCCATCTATGAGTTACTAATTTTTTTAATGATTTTTTTAATTTCTTATCAATCTCACTATATTCTTTTTGTAATAACTTAGAATATTCTTTTCTATCCTCTTTACTCTTATTATATAATGAATGTTTAATAGCTTCTTTTTTATCTTTTAAATATTCTAATTCCATTCTATAATCTAATCTATTAGCATCTTTTAATAAATCATTTAAAACACCATGCAAAGTAGAATAATAGATACTCAAGCTTTTTTCAGAGTCATATAATTCTTTTAAAAATTGAATTGCTTTAATTTTATACGCTTTTTTATTATCTTCTTTAGCAATTTCAATTCTATTATCATTAAATTTTCTCTTTCTCTTTAAAGGCAAATCTTTAAAAATTGAAGAGTTTAATAGTATTGCTATTTTTTGATCTACATCTTCTATTGATCCTTTATAGATAGAATCTCTGTATCTAAAATTAATAGCATCATTTTTAACTCTTTTTCGCTTTTTCTTTTTAACACGTACTCTCCTTTTCCTTTTTCTGAATTTTATATTCTTCGAATCAAAAACACCGAAATTATAAGTGTAACCAAAAGTTACTGTAAAATCTTTTTTCGAATTATTTAAAGAACTTCTTAATTGAGCTAGCGTATTTAAGTTAAAATTATGTCGTTTTTTATACAGAGAGCGTCCACTAATTCTGAAATTAGTAATGTCGCCTTGTTTTTCTCCATTATTTATACTTTGATTATATCCTAATGAACTATTTACTTTTAGTTTTTTTTCTAAAAAACTTTTATTAGCCGATACTGTTGGCCCTATTATGACACTATTATTATCAGCTACCTTATTATAACTTCCATTTAAAGCTCCAGATATATTTAAATTAGACTCTGGGTATCCTATTGTATATACTACATTACCATTATAGAGGGTTGACTTATCCAGATTACTAGCTTTACCATCAACCTCATTTACCGCATCTTGAAATGTTAATCCTACATTAATATTTTGTCTAGAACTTTCTGTATCTTTAAGGATATAGTTTACATTAAGATTTGCATTTTGTGATATTTGAGACACATTAGCTTTATCTAACTCTTGTTCAATTTGAGAAACTCCATTAATAAAATCGAATTGATTTTTTATATTAGTGTAAGATTGAAAATTAGAATATGCTAATGTCATATTCATTTTTTTACTTGCATCAAAAGCTAAGTTAATAGAACTAACTAACCTTTTTAATTGAGTTGCTTTACTTCCATCTAAATCATCTTTTTGTAAACCTGCATTTACAGTAATAGCTAATTTATCTTTAAATATACGTTGGGATGCATTTACTGTTATGTTTTCTAAATCATTATTAAAAAAATAACCTCCTAGTGTTTGATAGTTAGGATCTATATATTCGTAACCTACTCCTATACTTCCTTTTCCTATTTGGTAAACAAAATTAAAATTAAATGCTTTATAATAACGGGTTGTTACATTAGAATTTAATAAAAAGGACATAAACCCATCGCTCTTTCCTCCTGCTCTTATATCTTCTGTTAAAGCAGAAAAAGCTATTTCTCCTTTTACTTTCAATCCTTTAATAACACTTGCTTCTCCATCAACACTAATTACAGTATTGTCTTTTGGTTGAATGTTTTTCTCTACAGGAATTCTTTCTTTTAACGAACTTAAATCATCACTTGCTTTAAAAAAGATTCCTCCAATAGAGAATTTATCAAATTTATAAGAAGCTTTAAATCCATACCCCATTCTTTTATAGTTAGCTTCTCCATTTAAATTTTCTGTATTATACTCTCTCTCTTTTAAAAGTCTTCCATACATTAAACTTATTTTAAAGTTTCCTTTAGGGGACAAATCAAGTCCTAATCCAGTAAATTGATGTCCACTTAATGTATAAGGAGAAAAAGACATATTTACATCTCCAATATGAGCTGTAACCCATTTATAACTTGGATGTAAACTAAGCCTATTAAAAGAGAAAGGATTATTAGTTTGAAACTTACTATTAGAGTATGAAAATGATAAAGGGATATTATAAACATCGCTTATGTTCAAATTAATATTTCCTGATAAAAAATAAGTAAAAGGTTCTCTATTAGCGTCTCCGTTATAAAAAACTGAGTTTACTCCAACACCACCTGTTAATTTAAAGATTGATGATTTACCTATTTTCTCTAAGTTTTGACTAAAAACGATAAAGGGAAATAGTACAAAAATGCACAACGTTTTTTTTAGTTCCAATTTTAGCAATTAATTGAGGTACAAATAAAACAATTATTCTTCTAATAAGAAAGATGTTTGTAAAATAATTTTCACATTTATTTAACAAATAAAAGACAATATAAAAAAAGGCCCAAGTTTTACACTTGAGCCTTTTTAAATCAACTATTAAAAACTAACTAATCACTAACTGTTATGTTAAGTAATCAATTATAAGACGACTTGCTCTTTCAATAGTTACACTTTAATTTTACCTTTAACAGTATTTTATGATATCAGCTTATTCAATAAACAAGCGCTGTCCAATAAATATAGTATTGCTTTTTAAATTATTCATACTTTTAATTTCACTTACAGACTTACCATATTGTTTTGCTATACTATATAAAGTATCCCCTGAACTAACAATATGATTCATTTTTACAACACTAACTACCGTTGATTTTACATCAATAGATGAAACTTCTTTTTTTTGTTTTAAATCTTCATAGCCCACCACTACCTCATCACCTACTTCAATAGTATCAAAATTCTCCAAACTATTTAATTGATATAACTTACCTAAATTAAGGTTATATTTTCTTGCAATTATACTTAATGTTTCTCCTTTTTGAACTATATGAGTTATTGTTGGATCATATTCAATCTTTTCCTTTTTTAAGGGTTTTGAAGCTGGCTTAACTGGTAAAACTTTTGACACATCACCTGTTATTAAATTCATATAAGCTATTTTACCATTCAGTGAAATTTTATCCCAACCTTTTGGTAATTTACTTTCCTGAGCATGCGTGTAATTACTAATAATTAATAGTAAATAAAATACTAAAAAAAAATTCTTCATTATTCTTCTCTTTAACTATCATCAAATATACTAATCTTTAAGCTATTACATTGTAACAATAAAAACCCCACATAGTATATACACCTATATGGGGTTAATAACAAAATTACGCTTTGCCTTTAATTTGTTTTAATAAATTTACCAATATGTTCTTTATTATTTCTCTTATAAGAATAAAAATATAAACCACTCTTTAAAGAGCTAACATTAAATACTTTTTTGCTTGTATTTAAATTTGTTCTCCCTCTAAAAACTATAGCACCATTAATATCAAACACCTCAATTTCAGAATCTATATTAGCCTCTCTCATATTTAAATCAACTATTATTAAATTATCGATTACTGGGTTAGAGAATACCTTTACTTCTACTTCACTTAAAACTTGCTTTGTTATTGTTGATTTTCTAAGTTGTTGACCTAAAGAATCAAAATAAGCCTTATGACTTGTAGAAAAAGTAGAATTATTAGCTAAATCCCAATTTATTGACCAAGTCATTAACCCTCTAAATTCAGGATAGGTGGTACTAGTAGTATAAGTTCTATTTGGATACGATGTACCTTTAATTAAATAATCTAATGCTTGTTGAACTATAGCCTCAGATGTGTACCCACTTCCTGCTGCTCTAGGCTCCGCTGGTAAACCTATTGCTACTTGATTTGATCTTAAACCTGGAAAATTTAACCCTGTTTGTGCTACCTTAAACCCAGTAATTAACATTTCTGCCATTGCTACATGAAAATCTGCTGTAGCTGGTTGATATATTTTACCATCTCTACCAAACATTGAACCTGTATTATAATGTTGTACATGGATATAATCCATTTGATCACGTAAAGCGTGTATTACAGGCAAGTATGCTCCAAAGATTCCTGAATAATTACCATATGCACCTTGTACATATGCCGTTTCTGGAGCCATACTTAATGTAAACTTACTTGCTCCTATATTATTTATTACCTCTTTAGTACCTTGAATAAGGTTTACTATTTTTGGTGTTGTAGGGTTTCTAAAATCCGTATCACCTGAATTTAAAGAAAGAGAACTTCCTTCTAAATCAATATCTAAACCATCAAAGCCATATGTATTAATAATACTTGTCATTGATGTAACAAATTCATTTTTATCTGTTTCATTATTTAGCTCTACATGAGCATTAGCTCCTCCTATAGAAATTAATACTTTTTGACCTCTACCTTGTAAAATAGCAACGTCATTTTTAAATTCATTTATGTTTCCTCCATAAATACTAAATGGGGAAAATATCATATCAGATTTACTACCTGTTTTTGGCTCTGCAAAAGCTACACATACAACATCCCAATTAGATGATACATCTCTTAATTTTGGAATGGTTGACCCATTATCAAAATTATGCCAATAACCAACTAATATTTTTCCTGAAATTGGAGTTTGCGTTCCATCTGAAATTACAACAGAAGAAGATGTTGTAGAATTATTTTCGTTATCAGTAGCTTTTGCGGTTAATATATATTTACCAGCCTGTGCATTTACTACCGTATATGAATATGGGCTACTAGTATCTTCTCCTAATTTTGTTGTTCCATTAAAAAATTCAACTTTTGAAATACTTCCATCATCAGTTGCAGAAGCATTAATTTCAATTGAACTACCTACCGTATATACAGCTCCACTTACAGGAGATGTAATACTTACCTCTGGGCTACTTCCTGAACTACAACTTCCAACCTTAGCCCATGCATCTTGCCAGTGAGCCCCAGTTCCTGGTGCATAAGCCCAAGCAGCTGCTGATGAACACCATCCTGCTACATTACACTTAAATTTATCTCCTCCATTTTGCACTTCTTGATTTTGATTATATGAAGTTCCTGCTGCATATTGTGTTACTCCATCACAACCAGTTCCTCCAGTATTATCTTTTTCAACCTTAACCTGTACTACCGTAGATGTAGTTGAAGCATTTTTATCATCAGTTGCTTTAGCTGTTAATGTATACGTTCCTTCTAAGGCGTTTGTTATGTTATAACTATAAGGACTTGTTGTATCCTCTCCTAATTTTGTAGACCCATTAAAAAATTCGACTTTATTAACCGTTCCGTCACTATCAGAAGCACTTGCAGTAATCTCAACAGTCGCCCCTTCTTTAAAAGTAGCATTAGTTGATGGTGAAGTTATATTTACAGTTGGAGATACATTATCACCTCCACCAGTTCCAGTACAATCCTTTATCTTCTTCCATGGTTGACCATCACCTGTATGTGTATCTGGAGTTTGATTTTTTGTCCACCATTTCGCTTGATAGTTAACATTCTTATATTTAACATTTTCACCTCCATTATATGTAGTTGTTGCTGACCAATCAGCTATTCCACTACAATTATCTACTGTACCTCCATTTACTTTTACTGTTATTACAGATGAAGTAGCACTTAAATTTTTATTATCAGTTGCTTTTGCTGTTAATGTATATGTTCCTACTAAGGCATTTGTTATATTATAGCTATAAGGACTTGTTACATCCTCTCCTAATTTTGTAGACCCATTAAAAAATTCGACTTTACTAATTGTTCCGTCACTATCAGTGGCATCAACTTTTACCTCAATTGTTTCACCTTCATTAAATATAGCATTATCAGAAGGAGAAGTTACACTAACTATTGGTGGTAAATTCTCACCGCTTCCATTAGCAGCAATTGTAACATTTGATGAAGTTGATACAGCATTATCATTATCAGTAGCCTTAGCAGTTAATGTATAATTACCAGCTACAATATTTTCTATTCTAAATTCGTAAGGTGAAGTAGTATCTTCTCCTAGTTTTGTGGATCCATTAAAAAATTCAACTTTACTAATTGTTCCGTCGCTATCAGAAGCATTTGCTTTTATTATAACAGTATCTCCTTCTGCATAAGTTGCATTATTACTTGGTGAAGTTATACTTACTGAGGGTGAAGTATTTCCTCCTGTTCCTCCATTAGCAAAAACTTCATTCATTTTATTTAC
>JBELFC010000017.1:9608-37190 GCA_042093175.1 Tenacibaculum sp.
GTGAAGTATTTCCTCCTGTTCCTCCATTAGCAAAAACTTCATTCATTTTATTTACAAGAGGCGACTTTACATTTGACCAACGTTTCAATTTAGTTCCAAAAGATGTCGCTGAACCACTTATTTCAAGATCACCATAAACTGTCCAAACAATAGTACCTGCAAGTTCATTATCGTTTATAAATTGAGCTTTTATGCCTATAGATTCCTCATCATCATAACTCAAAAAGAAATTTCCTTTAACCAAATAAGGTACTTTAGCTTCATCATCCCACTTTCTTGTCCATCCACTATTAGGAGACAAAGCTTTTTGCTTTATAAAAAAATAATTAGGAGTACCATCATATACCTCTAACTTCCAGTTAGTATAATCAGAAGCTGTTTGTATAGGTCCATCAGGTTGAATTGTTACTGCCTTTTTTACTGTTTTAGCATTTAAATCAGCAACTCCATCTGTTACTACTCCTCTACCATAAAATGGAGCACCAAAACAAATTTTATTTTTTGGAACACCATTATCTACTAATTTTTGTAGAGTTGCTTGCCAATTAAAAAAAGAAACTTCTGCATTTGCATATGGATATACTGGTGCATTGTGTCCTGCTTTATTTGACCAACCACCATTCATATCATAAGTCATCATATTAAAATAATCCATTGAATTAGACAGTTTATTCCAATTAAAACCATCTAACTTCCTTGGGTCTGCTGACATAGCAGATGTAATTAACTTATCTGGACCTATAGCTGCTCTAATCTCTTCTACTAAATTCTCAAAATTTGCAAAATCTGCTTGTGTACCAGTAAAGTTCATACCTGAGTATGGCCCAGGATATTCCCAATCTAAATCAATACCATCAAAACCAGTAGCTATAAGTTTTTTACAATCTTCAATAAATCTTGCTCTCTTTACTGGATCAGCAGCCATTTCTGGAAAATGCTTACACATACTCCATCCTCCAATAGAAGCCATAACTTTTACTCCTTTTTGGTGAGCTAGGTCAAGTAAACCAGGAGCACCACTTTCCTTGTGTAAAGGTAAAGGTAGTGGTCCACTTAATCCCCAAGTTGGATGCGTCCAAGTAGTTCCTTCCAATTCAACTTGAAACCCTTGAGCTTCTGCTCTTCTTTTTGCATCTGCGTTTATATGCTGCAAAGGATCTATCTCTCCAAATAGTATATGCATATCCCAGCTGCTATAAATATCTTTCATAAAAATATCATTAGGTGCTTGTGTAGCTCCACTTTGATATATCTGCTTATTTCTATGATCACCACTATGTAGTGAACCATCATTAGCAACTCCAAAAAATGAATAATTTAAGATCGTGTATTTAGAATAGTCAATATTTAGATGCGTTAAAGCACCTTGTCCAGGAATTCCGGCAGTTGTTGTTTTCCATGCATCCCAATTTGTTATATAACCTATAACTTGTTTTTGATGATTTGACGTTGTTGCTGTTCCACCTGTGTTTACTTGTGAAAACAAGAATGTAGTCATTAGAAGAAAAACTATTGATAGTTTTTCTCGAACGAATGAGAAGGGTTTCATAAAGTTTTTAGTTTTTAAATTAATTTCTTTTTTAAGCTATAGTTTATTGATAGCATCAAAAAAAAAAATCGACAAACAACTCGAAAACAACACTCTATTACACTTTTTTATTCACGAATACTTTTATATATTATAATTTTTATTGTAGATTTTTTCTAATATCCACCTCTATAATTTATTAACAATAAACTAAGTGAAATTATCATTAAATTTTGATTATCAATTCTTTATATGTAGTTTTAGAAAAACTAACTAAATTTTTAAAAAAATGACAAATTCAAACAAACCTAATTTTCTTTTTTGGATTATTGGTATTATAGCTCTCTTATGGAATGCTATGGGTGTTAATGCATATATACAACAAGCCTATAAAACAGATGCTTTTAAAGCCATGTATGAAGAAGAGCATCTAGAAATGGTACTAAACACTCCTTCATGGGTAATGGCTGCTTTTGCAATAGCTGTTTTTGGAGGTTTATTAGGTTGCATTTTATTCTTATTAAGAAAAAAACTAGCCTTAATTGTATTTTTAATTTCATTAATAGCCATCATTGTTCAAATGACTTATAATGTTTTTTTAAGTAAAGCTCTTGAAGTTTACGGGCCTGGCGTAGTAATAATGCCTATTATGGTAATCGTAGTTGCAGTCTTTTTATATTTTTATACTAAAAAAAGTATTGATCGAGGGTGGATATCTTAAATAAAGAATAACTAAAAAAGACAGTAATTAAATTACTGTCTTTTTTAGTTATTGAAGAAGATATTATTATAAATCAACTATTAAAAGACTATTTACCAAATAAGTCATTTTTTATTTTTGGAAGCTCCAATTCATATTTAACCACAACTGTTCTAATAAAGATAATCACTGTTGCTGATATAATAAAATGAATATCTTCATTTATATTAAAGTAACCAAGTATTAAATACACTACACCGCCAGCTAAGCAAGCAGATGCATATATTTCCTTTTTAAAAATCAAAGGTACTTTTCTTGTTAAAACATCTCTAATTACACCTCCAAAGACAGCCGAAACCATCCCCATAACTAAAGCTATAAATGGGTGTAAATTATATGATAATCCTTTTTGTAAGCCCAATAAAGTAAATACACTTATACCAATAGTATCGAACAGAAACATAGTTTTTCGTAATGGCGCTATTTTACTTCTAAACAAAAAAGTTATAGCTACAGCTGTTAAAATTGTCCATATATAATTTATATCTCCAATCCAGTTTATAGGGTGTGCATTTATTAGAACATCACGTACCATACCTCCTCCAACTGCTGTTACAAAAGCAATAATAATAACACCAAAAACATCAAAATCTTTCTTTAATGCAACCAGAGCTCCACTTATAGCGAAAGCAAACGTACCAATGATATCTATCGCATAAATTATATTCATTTATATTGTAATTTCAGAAATTCTTATCTGTAACGATCTTTCAACCTCTTTAATACGACTTCTTTCATTTTTAAGAATCAAAGCTAAAGAAACTCCTTTCTTACCAGCTCTTGCAGTTCTTCCACTTCTATGCGTATAATACTCTAATTTTTCTGGTAATTGATGATGAATTACAAAACCTAAATTTTGAACATCTATACCTCTAGCAGCCACATCAGTTGAAACTAATATTTGTAAATTTTCTTTTTTAAATGCACGCATAACTTTGTCACGCTCTTTTTGTTGCATATCTCCTTCTAAAGCTTCTACAGAAAAACCTTCCTCTTTCAATTCTTTTGTTAATTTTTGAGCTCCTGCTTTAGTTCTTGAAAAAATGATTCCTCTTTCTGAGTTTCTTCTTTCTATAAACTTAACAATTAAATTTACTTTTTCAGGAATTGTAGTTTCTACAAATTGATGAGTAATATTAGCATTTACTAATGAATTTTTATTCACCTCTACTTGTTTTGCTGAGGCATTCATGTATTTTTTTATAATACTTCTTATTTCATCAGGCATAGTGGCAGAAAATAACCATGTTTTTCTTGTTCCAGAAGTATATTTTAAAATACGATTCAACTCTTCTTTAAACCCCATACTTAGCATTTCATCAGCTTCATCAAGTACAAGTGTTTTTATATCATTTAAATCTACCTCTCCTCTTTCTATTAAATCAATTAAACGTCCAGGAGTAGCAATAACAATATGAGTTGTTCTTTGTAAATTTTTTATTTGACGATCAATTTTTTCACCTCCATAAACAGCTTCTAAAAAGATTCTATCATCAACATATTTTGTAAACTTAAATAATTGTTTTTTTATTTGCTGAACTAGTTCTCTGGTTGGTGATAAAATCAAAGCCTGAATCGTATTTTTTGATGCGTCAATTTTATGCAAAATAGGTAATCCATAAGCTGCAGTTTTACCAGTTCCTGTTTGTGCTAATCCTATAAAGTCTGAATTATTCTCTAATAAATAAGGTATTGATTCTTGTTGTACTTCAGTAGGAATTGTTATCCCTAACTCTTTTAGTCCCTTAACATATTCTTTTCTTACCCCTAGCTCTCTAAATGTTGTCATCCTTAATTTATTTATTAATGCAAAGATATTGCTTATTTTTTGCCTAAAAGTAAGTTTGTTATTTCTTTAGTTACCCTTTTAGGTTTTAACGTATTTGCGTCTAACAAGCAAAATGTTGTTTGTGATTTTACCAAAAGAGTATCTCGCCTATACATTTCAAAATGACGAATTGATTTTATTCCTTCAGTTTTACCAACCCAAGTTTTTACTGTAATTTCATCTCCTAAAACCGCTTGATTTTTATAATCAATTTCATGTCTTATTACAAACCATACATAATCTGGTTTAGGAACATCCTTTATTAATATTGACCAATGTTCATTAGACACTTCTTGCATCCACTGAACATAAACCACATTATTTACATGATTATATTCATCAATTTCGTTAGAAGATACAATACGTTTATTCTCATAAAATTTCATGCCGCAAACTTACATGAATGATGTTAATATTTACTTAAATCTTCGCTACTTTTTACTTCTGTACCAGATTATTTATGATATTCGAGTACTGAAAACTACACATGAATAAAATTACTAACAAATTTGGTACTGAAAAAATAAGTAAACTTCTTTTAAAACAAGCTATACCTGCTTCAATAGGGATTTTAGTGATGTCTTTAAACATGATCGTTGATACTATTTTTGTTGGTCGTTGGATTAGTGTAATGGCAATTGCTGCTATTACTGTAGTACTACCTATTGCTTTTTTAATTTCTTCCATTGGAATGGGAATAGGTATTGGTGGTAGTTCTATTATATCAAGAGCTTTAGGACAGAAAAACACAGCAAAAGCTTTTAAGGTTTTTGGCAATCAGGTAAGTTTAACTGTAGTACTCTCGCTTTCTTTTGTTTTTATTGGAACTTTATATTGTTCTTCAATTTTACATTTATTTGGTGCAAATGGTAATATTATAGTTCCTGCAACTGAATACTTTCATGTAATTATTTGGGGGATCCCTTTTTTAGCTTTTGCTATGATGGGAAACCCAGTAACAAGAGCTATTGGAAAACCTAATTATGCTATGTTTACTTTAATATTACCTGCTATTGCTAATATTTTATTAGATGTTATTTTTATAAAATTCATGAACCTTGGAATGTATGGGGCTGGATTAGCAACTACTATTTCATATGCAGTAAGTGGTTTATTTATTTTATGGTTCTTTCTATCTAAAAACACTGAATTAAAAATTATTCCAAAATATTTTATTATTGACTTTTCCATTTTAAAAGAAATTATTTCTTTAGGTGGTATTACAATAATTAGACAAGGTACTATTAGTGTTCTTGTTATTATTTTAAATTACACATTATTTAAGTATGGTGGTGAAATATCTATAGCTATTTATGGTATAATCAATAGAGTTATGATGTTTTCACTTTTTCCTGTACTTGGAGTTACTCAAGGTTTTTTACCAATTGCAGGTTATAATTATGGTGCTAATGATTCACAAAGAGTTAAGGAATCTATTAAGACATCTATTATATTTGGTACAGGTATCGCTACATTTATTTTTATATTAATAATGCTATTCCCTTCTCAACTAGTGGGTATTTTCACAGATGATAAAGAATTATTAAACCAAACTCCAAATGCTTTAATTATTGCATTTTTAGCAACTCCAGTAATCACCACACAACTTATAGGATCTGCTTATTTTCAAGCAGCAGGAAAAGCTTTACCTGCCCTATTATTAACATTATTAAAACAAGGTTTTTTCTTAATTCCATTAGTGTATGTACTGCCTAAATTTTATGGTATTAATGGCGTATGGATTTCTTTTCCTATAGCTGATATTTTATCTACTATTATTACTTATTTTTTCTTGCAAAGAGAAATTCGTTTAAACTTAAAAATTAACAATTAATATTATTTTTAAAAATCATATTAAAAATAATTCATATATTTGGAACGTTCATTTCAAATAAATGCCAAAAGTAGAAACCTTTAATAAAGAAGTTGTAATAAAACAAGCTACTGAAGTTTTTCATCGAAAAAGCTACAGCTTAACGTCTATGCAAGATCTAGTAGACGCAACTGGCTTAAACCGATCAAGTATTTATAATACTTTTGGTAGTAAGTTAGATTTATATACAGTTTGTTTAAAAAGTTATCAAGCTAACTTTAAACATAGTCTAGAAAATATTTTAAAGAATATTAATTCACCTCTTAAAGCAATTGAAGCTATTTTTATATTAAATATTAAACAAAATAAAAGTAATAAAAACATAGGTTGCTTAATTAATAATTGTACTTCGGAAATGGCCAATCAAGAAGTTACAATTCAAAAATTCTTAAATAATAATCATAAAAACATGATTAAATTATTTCAAGATTTTATTGATAAAGGACAACAAGAAGGTTCTATAAATAAAAATAATTCTGCATATGAATATGCTTTATATTTATTAAATTCTATTCAAGGTTTAAGTATTTCTGGAATTTTAATGAACAATTGTAAACACTTAGAAAGTATAGTTAAAACAACCCTTTCTGCATTAAAATAATTTTTTTTAACCTAATTTGAAACGAACGTTTCAAATAAAATAATATAAAAATGAATAAATTACAAAACAAAGTAGCCGTAATAACAGGCGCAAATAGTGGAATTGGATTAGCAACTGCTAAATTATTTTTAAAGAATGGCGCTAAAGTTGTGCTAGCAGGTAGAAGAGAAGATGCTTTAAATGAAGCTACAAATGGCTTATCTGGCGATTTTATAACTGTTGTTGCTGACGTATCTAAAGATGAAGATAACGTAACACTAATTAAAAAAGCTGTTGAAAAATATGGAAACATAGATGTATTATATTTAAATGCAGGTATTGCACCTCTTGCTACTACAACAGACATTACAGCAGCTCATTATAATGAGGTTTTTGATATTAATGTTAAAGGTCCGATTTTAGCAACTAAAGAAGCTTTACCCCATATGAATGATAATGGAAGTATACTATTTACTAACTCTATTGTACATCAAAAAGGCTTTGATGGTTTATCGGTGTACTCAGCTAGTAAGGGAGCTTTAAGAGCCTATGCTAGAGTATTAACTTCTGAAGTTAAATCGAGAGGGATTCGTGTAAACTCAATTGCCCCTGGTCCTATTGATACACCTATTTATGGAAAAATGAACTTACCACAAGATGTTGTAGAAGAAATGGGGAAAGGTTTTGCTAGCCAAGTACCTTTAGGCAGATTTGGAACTTCTGAAGAAATTGCTAATACAGCTTTATTTTTGGCTTCCGAAGACGCTTCATATATTAATGGAGTTGAACTTGAAGTGGATGGTGGATTAAGTCAAATATAATAATGAACAAATAAAAAAGCTGAGATTATATCTCAGCTTTTTTTATAGTATTGACTCTCCATTTAAATTTGTAGTAAGTATATCACTCATTAAATTAAAATAAGGTCTAAGAGTTTTAAAGGAAGCATCTATTTCGTTTAAAAAGTTTTTAGACATGACTTCTTTATCTGTAAACCTTCTTACTGCTACAAAACCTTTCTTTTTAATTAAATCTATTGATTCATGTTCTTTATCAAATCCTTTAGGAGCAGTCTTTAGTTCATCTCCTTCTAATTTCCCTCCAAAATATTTTATAAAGTTTTCTTCAGCAAGTATTTCTCTTATTTCAGAAGCATCTAATTCAAACTCTTTACGGATTCTAAATAAATCTTCTTTTTCTGGTTGCCAAAAGCCTCCTCCTAAAACTGTATCACCAGGCTTAATTTGTAAAAAGTACCCTCCTCTTAATTCTTTACCTTTTCTTGAATAGGAAACTGCAAAACGAGGATTATAGGGTGTTTTATCTTTTGAAAAACGCACATCTCTATATATTCTATATACTTTTTGCTTTTCAATCTCATCATGCAACTCTAGATTTTGATTTATCCCAGTAAATAATTCTTTCGCATTATTCAAGGAAAGGTCATACACTTTTTTATTTTCTGAAAACCAATCTCGGTTATTATTGTTTTCTAAATCTTTTAAAAATTCAAAGGTTTTTTTTTCGAATTGCATCTAACTAAAATTTGATTTAAATATACAAAAAAACCCTATAGAAAATATTTCAATAGGGTTAATTATATATGTTTAATTTAACTATGTTTTATACATTAAATCTAAAGTTCATAATATCACCATCTTGAACAATGTATTCCTTTCCTTCTACACCTAACTTTCCAGCTTCTTTTACTTTTTGTTCTCCTCCTAAACTAGTATAATCATTATACTTTATAACTTCAGCTCTAATGAAACCTTTTTCAAAATCGGTATGAATTACCCCAGCAGCTTGTGGAGCAGTATCGCCTATATTTATAGTCCAAGCTCTTACTTCTTTAACTCCAACAGTAAAATATGTTTGTAAATTTAATAATTTATATGCAGCTCTAATTAAAACTGAGGCACCAGCTTCTTCAAGACCTATATCTGCCAAAAACATTTGACGCTCTTCGTAATCATCTAATTCAGTAATATCTGCCTCAGTTCCTATTGCTAATACAATAACTTCAGCATTTTCATCTTTTACAGCTTCTCTAACCTTTTCTACATAAGCATTTCCAGAAACAGCTGAACCTTCATCTACGTTACAAACATATAATACAGGTTTAGAAGTTATGAATTGTAATGACTTTACGATCTCTTGATCTTTTTCAGAGAACTCAATAGCTCTAACAGAAACACCTTCTAATAAAGTTTTTTCAACTTTTAGTAAAACCTCTAATTCTATTTGAGCTTCTTTGTTTCCAGTTTTAGCAGTTCTTTTTACACGTTCTAAACGTTTTTGAACAGTTTCTAAATCTTTTAACTGTAATTCTATGTCAATAGTTTCTTTATCTCTTACCGGATCAACAGAAGCATCTACATGAATAATATTATCATTATCAAAACATCTTAAAACATGTATAATAGCATCAGTTTCTCTAATGTTAGCTAAAAATTGATTTCCTAAACCTTCTCCTTTACTTGCGCCTTTAACTAAACCTGCAATATCAACAATCTCAACAGTTGCTGGCATTACCCTTTCAGGATTTACCATACCTTCTAAAACTTGAATTCTTGGGTCTGGTACATTCACCACTCCTATGTTAGGTTCAATAGTACAAAATGGAAAATTTGCACTCTGCGCTTTAGCATTTGACAAACAATTAAACAATGTCGATTTTCCTACGTTTGGTAATCCTACAATTCCAGCTTTCATTATAAATATGTTATTGATATTTTTTGCGAATGCAAATATAGTATATTACTTGGTTTTATGACTATAATTTGTCCAACCTAATACAACTAATTTAACAGTTTTTTACCATATTAATATTTTTTTCACTACATTTATCGGGAATTAACTACTAATTAATGAGTAATTTATCTGATGACATTTTATGGAAATCATTAAAAGAAGGTGATCTTAAAGCTTTTTCTGTACTGTTTAAAAAGTTTTATCCTCCTTTATTTAGTTATGGCCTAAAAATTTCAAAAGATGCAATTATTACTGAAGATTCTTTACAAGATTTCTTTGTATACATATTTGAGCATAAAGAAAACTTAAGTGATTTAGATAAAATTGCTCCTTATTTATTCTCTTCTTACAGACGATTTATTATTAAAAGAATAAATAAACTTAAAAAATATTCAATAGTTAGAAACATTGATAAAAATATTGTTGATATAAATTTTACCCCAGAAGAATTTATAACTAACCAAGAATCAACTACTTTTAGAAATAAAAATCTTACCAAACTAGTCAACGAACTACCCAAAAGACAAAAAGAAGTTATTTATTTGAAATTCCATTGTAATTTAAAAGCTAAAGAAATAGCAGAAACAATGGATATTAACTATCAAAGTGTAATAAATATACTTCATAAAGCTATTAAAAATTTAAGAGAAGAAATGGCTATTTTACAATTATTAAATTCATAAATTTGCGGGATTAAAAAGAGTATATATATAAAATAATATGCTTTATATATATACACAGTTAGTATTACTATAATTTAATGGCTAAAAGGACGTATAATACAATTCATGATTTTTTAAATGATTCATCATTTAAAAACTGGGCTCATAACAGTCAGTTATCTGATATATCTTTTTGGGATTTTTGGTTAAAGAATAATCCTTTGAAAAAAGATATTGCTTATGAAGCTCGTGATATACTATTAGGCATTAATTTTAAAAAGACTTCTATCCCTGAAGAAAAATTAAATATTGAGTGGAATAAACTTGAAACTAAACTAAAAGCAACTCAAAACAAGAATAAAAGTATTTTCAAAAAGAAACATATTACCGTTTTTAGTATTACAGCAAGTATATTATTATTAATTTCCGTAGGGTTTTATATAACATTTTTAAGTACTTCATACATAACTCATAAAACTGCTTACGGTGAAACTTTGGATTTAAAATTAAAAGATGGAACTTCTGTAACTTTAAACTCAAATTCAAGTATTAGTTATAGTAGCAATGATGTAAGAAAAGTATGGCTAAAAGGTGAAGCCTATTTTAAAGTTAATAAAAAAGAAACAACTAATGCTAAATTTTGGGTGAACACTAACGACTTAAAAGTTGAGGTTTACGGAACAGAATTTAATGTTAATACTAAAAAAGAAAAAACAAAAGTATATTTAGAAGAAGGTAACATATGGTTAACCATGAATAATGGAAAATCTAAAAAAATGATACCGGGTAACTATATTGAATACTCATCTGAATATAAAAAAATAACAGTTGATGAAAAATTAATTTCTAATGAAGAGAAAACATCTTGGAAAAACGGTAAGTTAATTTTTAACAACTATACATTAGAAGAAGCATTAAATAAGGTAACAGATACCTATGGAGTAAATTTCACTTATAAAAACCCTGAAACCAAATCGTTTTTAATTACTGGAATAGTTCCAACTACTAATTTAGATATCTGTTTAAATGCTATAAAAAAATCAACAAACATTATTATTAAAAAAGAAAATACTAAATTAGTGGTTTATAAAAAATAACCAACTACTTTTTTAATGTCCAAAAAGAATACTAAAATATATTTTATACTATTCTTTATTTGTTTTTTTTATTTTATTAAAAGCTATTCTCAAAATAAAAAGCAATTACTTCTTACAGACGCATTAAATATAATTAGTAATACACATAAGGTTTTCTTTACTTATAACCCTGTTGTCATAAAAGATCAAACAGTAGAAGTCCAAAACTTACATAAACTTCCTCTCAAAAAATCAATTGAATTATTAAAAAAATTAACTTCTTACAAAATAGATTATCTTGGAAATAACTATTATGTTTTGTATTCTTCAACTAAGAATAAATACTTTACTAATCAAAAATCATTATACAATACACAATTAAAACTATTAAAAGATAGTATCAGCAAAAAAGAAGAAGTTACAGTACGAGGTATTGTACTTAATCAATACTATCAACCAATAAAAAAAGTTAACATTATTGAAAGTAATACCCAAAATGGAACTATTTCAAGAAATGATGGATCTTTTGAGTTAAAGCTACTCGTAAATAATCCCATTATATTTACTCATATAGGATACAAAACAGAAATAATTCAATCAAAAAATAAATTTTTAAGAGTATTATTAAAATCTGGGATTCAATTAGATGAAGTATTAATTGTTGGATCAAGAAATAATAAAAGAAAAAAAGTAGATTCCCCTGTATCAACCGATGTTATCGAAATAGATAATATAAAAAAGAAGAGTGAGTTTTTAGAGGTAAATCAATTTATTCAAAATGAAATTCCCTCATTTAACGCAACAAAACAATCAGGTTCAGATGGAGCTGATCATATTGTTCCTGCAACATACAGAGGATTGGGTCCTGATCAAACATTAGTTTTAATTAATGGAAAAAGAAGGCATCAGGCATCACTTATAAATTTATATGGAACAAGAGGTAGAGGTAATTCTGGTACCGATTTAAATACTATTCCTGCTTCAGCTATTAAAAGAATAGAAGTTCTTAAAGATGGAGCTTCAGCTCAATATGGTTCTGATGCTATTGCGGGTGTTATAAATATAGTTTTAAAAGATAATGTTAATCAAACAAATATAAATTCAACTGTAGGATTTTATAATGCAAATAATAATTCAGATCAAAGTAAAAAAGGTATCGATGGGTTTACCTATAAAGCTGATGTAAATTACGGAACTAAAATTAATAAAAATGGTTTTGTAAATGTTTCTGCAGAATTTCTTTCTAAAGATCATACGTTTAGAAATGGTACAAATGTTCGACAAAAATATGGCGATGCAGCACTAAAAAGCAGTAATTTATTCATCAATTCTGAAATACCTATTTCTCCAACAATGAGAGCTTACACAAATGGAGGATATAGTTTTAAAAACACTGAAGCTTACGCTTTTACTAGAACTTCAGATAGTGAAAGAAATATAATAAGTATTTATCCAAATGGATTTAACCCAATGATTACTTCTAACATTTCAGATAAATCATTTACACTGGGCTTAAAAGGAAAATTAAAAGGATGGAACATTGACTTTAGTAATACATATGGAAAAAATAATTTCCATTATTTTATAAAAGAAACTTTAAATGCTACCCTCCTTGATAAATCTCCTAAAGAATTTGATGCCGGTGGGCATAGCTTAAGTCAAAATACAACAAACTTTGATATTTCTAAATATTTTCGATCCACTTTTAAAGGCTTAAACATTGCCTTAGGTTTGGAGAATAGAATTGAAAATTATAAAATTTTTGCTGGAGAAGAAGGTTCCTATGCTTCCTATGATCTTAATGGCAATATTGTTAATAGTACTACCCCCATTAGTCAAATTCCTACTTTAAACAATAAAATAAGACCAGGAGGGTCTCAAGGTTTCCCTGGCTACTCACCTTTAAATAAAGTAAATAGAGATCGTACAAGTTTTAGTTTATATTTTGATAGTGAAATAGATTTTTCAAAAAAATGGCTCCTAACAACAGCTTTTCGTTATGAAAATTATAGTGATTTTGGAAATACTCTTAATACCAAAATTGCAACAAGATTTAAGGTTTCTTCAAAAACAAATTTAAGAGCATCGTTTAGTACAGGTTTTAGAGCCCCTTCATTAGCTCAAATTTATTATAATTTAAAATTTACCAACTATATAGATAACAAACCTGTTGAGTCATTTTTAATAGCTAATAACAACCCAATCACTAACAAATTTGGGATTAAACAGTTAAAAGAAGAAAAAGCTGTTAACTATAGTTTAGGTATAAGTCACAAAGCAAGTAACAATTTACAGTTCTTTATCGATTCTTATTATATTTTTATAAAAGACAGAATTATTTTGAGTGGAAATTTTGATGCATCAAGTATTGACCCTAATGTTCAAAATGTTCAATTCTTTGCTAATGGTGTTAATACTTCAACTTACGGATTAGATTTTAAACTTAATTGGTGTAAAAAATTTACAGCTTCAAAACTCTTTATTAATTTTTCAGGAAATTTTAATAAGATGAAAATTACAAGAATAAACAATAAAGATCTAGATTTAAAAACATTTTTTGGAGCAAGAGAGCAATATTTTTTACTTGCTTCAGCTCCGAAACATAAATTAATTTTAAATGCTATTTACAGTAATAAAAATATATCATTAAGTTCAAGTATAACAAGGTTTAGTAGTCTTAGATTACTTGATTGGCAAATAAATAAGCCGCTTAGTGATTTTAACAACTCTCCTGAAGAAAGATTATCAGCCTCAATAGATGACTATGATGCAAAATACACTTTAGATAGTCATTTTTCTTATAAATTATCAAAAAATTATTCAATTCAAATTGGTGTTAACAATCTATTTAACACCTACCCTACTCAACAAGGCGGAAATACTGATAGTGGAGGTCTATGGGATGCTGTTCAAATGGGTAGTAATGGAGCTTTCTATTACAGTAAATTTTCTGTTAATTTTTAACTTTATTTTAACTTTTTTCAAAAAAACAGGGTATAGAAAAATAAAACTCAACTTAGTAATAATACAAGGCTACTGTTAATAAAATAACAAAACAGCAAAAACCTTCTTAATTATTAACTAAATTTTTATTTATGAAAAAACTTTTCACGTTACTCTTTACAATTGTATTTAGTGGCTTTACATGGGCACAAATGCAAATTTCTGGAACAGTCACAGACTCTAACAATGATGCCCTACCTGGCGCAAATATCATTGAAAAAGGCACACAAAATGGTGCAAATACTGATTTTGATGGAAAATTTAACCTGACAGTCCAAGAAGGAGCAATACTTGTTGTTAGTTTTTCTGGATACGAAACACAGGAAGTTTCAGTTAATGGTAAAAAAGTATTTAATATTGTTTTAAAAGAAGGATTAGAGCTTGATGAAGTAATTATAACTGGTAGTAGAACTCCTTCTAGAAGTAATACTACAAGTTCATTACCAATTGATGTTGTTGGTGTAAAAGAATTACAAGCAACCGGTCAAACAACTTTTGACAAAGCTTTACAATATAAAATACCATCATTTAATACGGTACAAACTCCTGTTAATGATGCTACTTCATTACTTGATCCATATGAAATTAGAAACATGGGGCCAAGTAGAACACTTATACTTATTAATGGTAAACGTAAAAACTTAAGTTCATTATTATATACACAAACATCTCCTGGTAGAGGTGAAACAGGTGCTGATATCTCTGGTATCCCAACTGATGCTATTGAAACTATTCAAATTTTACGTGATGGTGCATCTGCTCAATATGGTTCTGATGCTATTGCTGGTGTAATGAATATCATTTTAAAAAAGGATTATAAAAATGGTTCTGCAACATTTAGATCTGGAATTACTGGTGAAGGTGATGGTGAAATGCTTGGTGTAAGTATAAACAATGGTAGTAGGTTTGGGAAGAAAGGTTTTATAAACTATACTATTGATTTTTCAAAAACTAAAATGGCTAACAGACCAGGTACTGTAGATGCTGAAGGTGAAGCTGCCGATTTTGGAGCTAATATTAATTTTGTAAATGAATTTTTAGGACGTAAACCTGATGCTGGGAATATTAACGCTTCTCCTCAAACTACAGCTGCAAAATTCTTAATTAACGGTAGTCATGATTTAAGTGAAAATTCTGATTTATATTTCAATGCTGCCTACGTATATAAAATGGTTAACAGTTTTGCTAACTATAGAACTCCATATTGGAGAACAATTGGTGACTTTCCATATTTAGCGAACTTCTTTCCTGGTAATCATCCAACAAATGCAGGTGGTTATGATGGATACCTTCCTACTTTCGAAGGTCTTTTAGGAGATTATAATGCTACAGTGGGTATTAAATCAACTATTAATGACTGGAATGTTGATGGTAGTATTACTGTAGGTGGTAATAAACAGACCTATACTGTTAGTAATTCTCATAATAGAAGTACAATTCTTGACTCTAATAATGAAAATATTTATAGAGAAAATAGTCCAATATCTTTTAAACCAGGAGGTACTGCTTTTAGCCATGTAGTAGGAAATTTAGATATTTCAAAAATATTATCTGATAATGTATCTATTGCACTAGGTACTGAATTTAGAGCTGAAGATTTTGAAGTAATTCAAGGTGGCTTAGCTTCTTATGATGGAATTGGTGCCGATTCATTTGCTGGTAACAGACCAGAAAACTCTGGAGAATTCAACCGTTACAACTTAGGTGGATATTTTAGTGTTGAATGGGATGCTACTAAGGATTTTCAATTAAACGGTACTGTTAGGGCTGAAAACTATTCAGATTTTGGAAGTGCTTTTGTTTGGAAAGTAAGCTCTCGTTATAAGTTTGCTGATGATAAATATACAATAAGAGCATCTGCTTCAACAGGATTTAGAGCTCCTACTTTACATCAAATATATACACAAAAGAAACAATATAGCTTTGTTGCTGGTTCAGGTATTCAAGTGAGTGGGTTAATTAATAATGTTTCAAGAGAAGCTAGACAATTAGGGGTTCCTAGATTGAAAGCTGAAGAGTCTACAAACTTTACTGTTGGTATTGGAGGTAAGCCATTCAATAACTTTAGTTTTACTTTAGATTATTATAATATTGAAGTTGAAGATAGAATTGTTTTAAGTAATGAGCTTTCAACTTCATTCGGAACTGTTAGTTATTTTGCAAATGCAATTAACACAAGAACGTCAGGATTAGATGTTGTAATTGGTTATAAAAATTTAGAATTAGGAAATGGTAAATTAGGGTTTAACTTATCTGGTAACTATACATTTGAAAATGGTAGAACTGATAACAATGGTAGTGCTTTAATTGACGCAACTCAAGAAGCTTTATTATTTACTTCAAGACCAAACACTAAATGGATTTTAGGAGCAACATATGATGTTGGTAACTTTGGATTTACTTTAAACAACACTTACTTTGGAACAACGAAGTTTAAGCAAGCTGGTATGGACAGTAACTTAAGAACTGAGTTTACTCCACAAATTGTAACTGACTTAGGTGTGAACTATAATATAGATGATAATTGGACGGTAGCTTTCAATGCTAATAACATTTTAAGTGTATTACCAGAATGGAGTTTTAAAGCTGAAAATGCAGCTGGACAAGCAATTTTAAACGACCCTGCACAAGTTAAAACACAATCTAACTTAATTACTTTTAACCAACGTTATTCTCAAATGACATATGATGGTTACCATTTCAGTCAATTAGGATCTATGTTTAACTTATCAGTTAATTACAAGTTTTAATAAGATAATTGTCTTTCATTATATTTAATTATATGCAACTAAAACCTCGAAGCATTCCCCTAGCTTCGGGGTTTTATATTAAATAATAAATTAATTGAATTGTGATATTAGAATTTTATAATTGAATTTTGCTTAGCAATATTAAATCCTCTTTCTTTAACTCTATTTTCAGCATCACTTCCCTCACCTAATAATGGATTCGTATGATTAAAATGGATAAAATAGATTTTCTTTTTATCATCATTTGTTAACCCCTCAAACAACTTCATACTTTCTTCAACAAAAGGATGTGGAACTTCATTCATATCTCTGTTAATCTCTCCATTTTTAAAAAAAGTTGCATCTAAAAACGCTATATCAACTTGCTTTATATAATCAACAATATTTCTATCCCATTTTTCCCATTTATCAACATCTGGAATAAACAATGCTTTTTTAGAAGTGTTATTAATTAAATAACCAACTGTTTCTGTGTATTCATCTCTATGTGGTACCTGAATTGGAGTTATACTAATTCTTTCATTTAAAACAAGAGCAGAATCTTTTTTTAATGCCTTTAACTCAATATTATTGTTTGTTACTAACTGACTCCAAGGTCCGTTAGTTTCCAAATATGTTTTCATTCTTGGCATTGTATAAATTGGCATTTTAGTTGCACTCATTGCTTCTCTACCTAAAAACATAATTCCTGTATAGTGTCCTATATGTCCATGAGTTAAAAAAATACCATCTGGAATATCTTTATTCTTTGTATGGGTAGATAATAACTTAGTTTGTTTCGTAAAATCAGGTGTTGCATCAAACATCCAACTTTCATTAGTTATCGGATCAACCAAACCTATAGAACTAACCATTCTTTCCAAGTTAAAGTTTGTATAAGTTTTTAAGCAACATTCTTTTTTACAAGCTATTTGCGGATAACCTGCATCTTGCGCAACTCCTAACACAACAAAATAAGGAGTACTAGGAATATTTTTTAATTTTTCATTTTTAGTACAAGAAAAAACAGTTAAAAAAGCAACAATATATAGTAGATATTTAACTTTCATAATTTTAAAATAATTCCGGATTGGCTCCTTTTATATCTTTATAAAAAGAATAAAAATATTCAAAATCACTTTCCATATTATCAGTTGGATAAAAAGGTTCTGCTAAAATTATTTGCTTATGTTCAAAATCAAAGGCAAACATTATTATTGGTACATTGGCTCCCTTTGCTATATAATAAAAACCAGTTTTCCATTTATCTACCTTTTTTCTTGTTCCTTCTGGTGATAAAGCTAAACGAAACTCATCATGCTTATTAAAAACATCTACAATAGCATCTACTTTATTATTACTTTTTGAACGATCGACTGGTGCACCGCCTAACCATCTAAAAATAAAACCAAAAGGAGGCTTGAACAATGATTTTTTTCCTATAAAATTAATTTTTACTCCCCATGAGTTTCTTGCTAAGATCGCTATTGGAAAATCTTTCCAACTAGTATGTGGAGCACCAATAACTATATATTTTTTTAATTCTTTAGGAAACTCTCCAACTAACTTCCATCCTAAAATTTTGGTATATATAAACTTAGATATCATCTCTTATAAAATATGCCTCAATGATACGGTTTTCAGTAACAATAACAAACATTTTTATAATATCTTGCGTTATATTTGCTTGTTCAACTAATTTTTTCATTTAATGAGTACTACTTTACTATTAATAATCACAACAATTTCTGGATTAGTATTAGGTATTATTATTGGCCATTTACTAGGTAAATTAGCTTTAAATAAAGCTACAGATACGTTAGAAAAAGAAAACAATACATTAAGTACAAAGGTTGATAATTTAGAAACCTTAAAAAAAGAAAAAGAAGAAGCTTTTATTCAACAAAAAAATGACTTCCAAAAGCGTTTAGATGACAAATCGAAAGAAAATAATGAGTTAAGACGTGAAAAAGAATTTTCTGCAATTGAATTAGCAAGAAAAAATGAAGAGTTAAAAAATTTACAACTTAAACTAAATGAAAATAAAGAAGAAGTTGAAAAATTACAAGAAAAATTCACTAAAGAATTTGAAAACCTTGCAAATAAAATATTAGATGAAAAGTCAAATAAATTTACTGAACAGAACAAAGAAAATATAAAGAACATACTTACTCCTTTACAAGAAAAAATTCAAACCTTTGAAAAGAAAGTTGAAGACTCTCAAAAAGAAAGTATTTCTATGCATTCTGCTTTAAAAGAACAATTACTAGGCTTAAAGGAAATAAATGCTCAAATGAGCAAAGAAACTATTAATTTAACTAAAGCACTTAAAGGAGATAGTAAAACACAAGGAAATTGGGGGGAACTAGTGTTAGAACGTGTTTTAGAAAAGTCTGGATTAGAAAAAGATCGTGAATATTTTGTACAACAATCTTTTACTAATGATGAAGGTAAACGTATACTGCCCGATGTAGTTATTCATTTACCTGATAACAAAAAAATGATTGTTGATTCTAAGGTTTCTTTAACTGCATATGAACAATATGTAAATACTGATGATGCTATTGAAAAAACTCGTTTTATAAAAGAACATGTAAACTCCTTAAAACGACATGTAGAGCAACTTTCAGAAAAAAAATATGAAGATATTTATAAAATAGAATCTCCTGATTTTGTTTTGCTATTTGTTCCTATTGAGCCTGCATTTGCCGTAGCTTTAAATGAAGACAATACATTATACAATAAAGCATTTGAAAAAAATATTGTAATTGTTACTCCTACTACTCTATTAGCTACTTTACGTACTATTGACACCATGTGGAATAATGAAAAGCAACAACGAAATGCTTTAGAAATTGCAAGACAAGCTGGAGCTTTGTATGATAAGTTTGACGGTCTTTTAAAAGATTTGATTAGTATTGGTAAAAAAATTGATGCTACAAAAGCTGATTATAGTTCTGCCATGAACAAATTAGTAGAAGGTAGAGGTAATTTGATTACTAGTGTAGAAAAATTAAAGAAAATGGGAGCTAAAGCTAAGAAAGCACTTCCTGAAAAAATAATAGAACGAGCTCAAGAAGAGGATTAAAAAAAGCGACTTAATAATTTAAGTCGCTTTTTTATTGTTTTAATATAATAGTTACATCACAAATAATCTTCTTTGATGCATTAAATCATAAACTTTTTCTCCTATTGCTTCTAATGCTTCATCATTAGTAGCATTTGTTATTGCTTCATCAATTAAATCAACAACAACAATCATATCTTCTTCATTTAAACCACGTGTAGTTACTGCTGAAGTACCAATACGGATACCAGAAGTTACAAAAGGTGATTCTGTATCAAAAGGAACCATATTTTTATTTACTGTTATCTCAGCTTTACCTAAAGCTATTTCAGCATCTTTACCTGTAATTCCTTTGTTACGTAAATCAATTAACATCATATGATTATCTGTTCCTTTAGAAATAATATCATATCCTTTCGCTACAAAAGCTGCAGCCATTGCTCTGGCATTTTCACGAACTTGAATTTGATACTCTAAAAAACCATCTGTTAACGCCTCACCAAAAGCAACTGCTTTAGCAGCAATTACATGCTCTAAAGGTCCTCCTTGATTTCCAGGGAATACAGATGAATTTAATAATGTTGACATCTTTTTTGGCTTTCCACTTTTTAAGGTTAATCCAAAAGGGTTTTCAAAATCTTGTCCCATCATAATCATACCACCACGAGGTCCACGTAATGTTTTATGTGTAGTCGTTGTTACAATATGACAATGAGGCAACGGATCAGATAAAATTCCTTTAGCTATTAAACCAGCTGGATGTGAAATATCAGCCATTAAAATTGCACCTATACTATCAGCTATCTCTCTAAATTTTTTAAAGTCAATATCACGAGAATACGCTGAAGCTCCTGCAATAATTAATTTAGGTTTATGTTCATTAGCTTGTTGCTCTAAATGATTGTAATCTATAAGCCCAGTTTCTTTATCAACACCATAAAATACAGGGTTGTATAATTTTCCAGAAAAATTTACAGGTGAACCATGAGTTAAATGACCTCCATGAGATAAATCGAAACCTAAAATAGTATCACCAGGTTTTAAACATGTAGCGAACACAGCTGTATTTGCCTGACTACCTGAATGAGGTTGAACATTTACATATGCAGCTCCAAATAATTCTTTAGCCCTATCAATTGCTATTTGCTCTACAATATCAACTATCTCACATCCTCCATAATACCTTTTTCCAGGATATCCTTCTGCATATTTGTTAGTTAAAATTGATCCTTGCGCTTCCATTACCTGCTCACTTACAAAGTTTTCAGAAGCTATTAGCTCCAACCCATTTAACTGACGTTTTTTTTCATCAGCTATAAGGTCAAAAATTTGATGATCTTTTTGCATTACTATGTGTTGTTAAATTTTGTTGCCAAATGTAATCATTTTCTCAATAATTTTTATTTGGATAGTAAGTATTTTCACACATTTATACGTATTAGTTAATTATTGATACTATATTAATCTTTTGTGTGCATTTTTTTACATTTTTTAGTTTTTTACCTCTTTAAAATTCAAAAAAAATATGTAGGTTTGATAAAAAATTAAACAATACAATTAATGGAAATAACCGCAAATAACCCGAATAGAAAATCTTGGTTAACTGTAACAGAAAACTCTGATTTTCCGATTCAAAACATACCTTTTGGTGTTTTTTTAACCAAAGATGATATTATTACAATTGGAACAAGGATTGGTGACTATGCTATTGATTTAGGTGCTTTACATCAACTTGGATATTTTGAAGGCATTCCTTTAACCGATGATATTTTTTTACAAGATACCTTAAATGACTTTATTGCTGATGGTCGTAAAACTTGGCGTTTAGTTAGAAACAGAATTGCTGAAATTTTTGATGTTAAAAACAGTAGTTTAAGAGACAATGCTGAACATAAAGACAAAGTGATTTTTAGAATGGATGAAATAGAGATGCAATTACCTGTTAGTGTGGGTGATTATACCGATTTCTATGCTAGTAAAGAACATGCTACAAATGTAGGTTCATTATTTAGAGATCCTGAAAACGCATTATTTCCTAACTGGTTACAAATACCTATTGGTTACCACGGAAGAAGTTCTTCTATTATTCCTTCTGGTACTCCTATAAGAAGACCTGTTGGTCAATCTAGACCTAATGAAGGTGAAACTACACCTAATTTTGGTCCTTCAAAATTATTAGATTTTGAATTAGAAATGGCATTTATTACAACAGTTGCTAATGATTTAGGAGAAAGAATTCCTATTGAAGAAGCTGAAGACTATATTTTTGGATTGGTTTTATTCAATGATTGGTCAGCTCGTGATATTCAAGGATGGGAATATGTTCCTTTAGGGCCATTTTTAGGTAAAAACTTTGCTTCTACTATATCACCTTGGATTGTTACTTTAGATGCTTTAGAACCTTTTAGAGTAGATAACCCTAAACAAGTACATGAACCTTTACCTTATTTACGTAAAGAAGGTAAAGATAGTTATGATATTAATTTACAAATGGCTATTCAACCTGAAGATAAAGAAGAAACTGTTGTTTGTAACTCTAACTTCAAATACATGTACTGGACAATGATTCAGCAATTAGCACACCATACAGTAAATGGTTGTCCTGTTAATGCTGGTGACATGATGGGAAGTGGAACAATTTCTGGTCCAACTCAAGATAGTTTTGGTTCAATGTTAGAATTAACATGGAGAGGTCAAAACCCTATTAAAATGAACGATGGTAGCGAGCGTAAATTTATCAATGATAATGATACGGTTATTATGCGTGGTTATTCTCAAAATGACAAAGTTCGTATTGGTTTTGGAGAGTGTGTTGGTAAAATTTTACCTGCAATTGAATAAACTAAATAGTGTTATATAAAAAAATCCAGTTCGTTTTGAACTGGATTTTTTTTTATTTTATTCTTCTTCTGGTGGTGGATGTCCAAAAATTTGTTCATACACTTCATCAAAATTTGTTCGTAAGTAAGCATTTAACTTTTTTCTATAGTCATCTTGTAACCAATCAATAAAATTATGTGTACTCTTACAAATACATTTTGAATACCTAAATATTCTATCATCTATATCTCCTCCTAGCTTTTTAGCTAAAATTAAAGCATCAAAAACATCTTCACTATTTTCAATACATAATTTTGCATGATGCTCAATAGATTTCTCTAATACTTTTTTTGAAGATTGACCCGATTGTATTGTGTCAACATAGACCTTCTTTACATCAAAATATAAATCTTTTGAATTAGAAAATTCCTTTTTTACATCAGCAGGAAGCTCATATTTAAATTCACTTTCAAGCTCTTCATCACTTAATAAATTATCAAGATAAAAGTTAGGAGCTCTAAACATCTTTTGCCAATCTAAATCAGCACCCCAAGGACCAAATCTATGGAAATTATTACCTAAATCAATCACATTAAATTCTGATTTATCAGGTAAAACACGAGATCCCCTACCAATCATTTGGTAATACAATGTTAATGATTTTGTTGCTCTATTTAATATAATAGATCTTACTGAAGGCTCATCAAATCCAGTAGTTAATATACTTACAGAAGTGATAATTGCGTTAGGAGTTTTATGAAACCACTTTAAGATAAAATCACGTTCTTTTTTAGTATTCGTATTATCTAAATGTGCAATAGGATATCCAGCCCTTTTAAAAGTATCAAATACATGTAGTGATGTATTTATACCATTATTAAAAATTAAAGTTTTAGTTCCTTTTGCACGTTCTTCATATGCCTGCAATAATTTTGAAAGCATATCAGAATTTGTATATAAATCTTCAGAAGATTTTACTGTATAGTCACCATTTGCACCTACCTCTAATGAAGTTAATCCTACATTATACGAAAATACATTTGCTCTTGCTAAATATTCATTTTCTATTAAATTACCAATACTTTCACCATCAATTAACTCATCATAATTGTTCTTCATTGGTAACTTAATGTTAGAACTCAATGGAGTTGCGGTAACACCTAATACAAACGACTTATCAAAAAACTTAAACAGTTTAGTAAATGAATTATAGTGAGCCTCATCAATAATAACCAATCCAACATCAGATATATCTAGCATATCATCATTCAAACGGTTATTTAAAGTTTCAACCATTGCAACAAAGCAACTAAAACTACTTTGATCGTTTAAATCTGCTTTACTGTCAATGATTTTATTATCAACATTGAATTCACTTAACATCCTAGCGGTTTGTTTACACAATTCAATTCGGTGTGTCATTATTAACACCTTTTTTTGATAATGCTTTAAATACTGACGGGTAATTTCAGAGAAAATAACTGTCTTCCCTCCTCCTGTTGGTAATTGATACAGTAGGTGGTAATTTTCGGGGGCATTTTCAAAACTTTTAAAAATTTTGTGTAACGCTTCCTTTTGATAATCGTATAAATTTTTACCTACAATTGGCTTAGTCGTCGCTGTTTCTTTACTCAATTTTGTACTATTTTGAAGTATGCGAAAATACGACCTATTTAAGTAAATACCAGTAAAAACATTATAAAATTTAAAAACTTTTTAAATTTATGTTAGTAATATCATAATGAGAAGCATAAGCAACTGCTACTCCTCTTTTTATAATTAACAGTTGTGGAGACTGGTGTAATACCTGAAATTTATACCCTATTTCATTAGACAATTCACGGTAATTCAATAAATCTAAATAATAAACCTTAAAATCTTTTAAACTTTCATCGAAATTACTCTCAAAACGTTGGATAACCATTCTACTAATACCACAACGCGTTGAGTGTTTAAAAATTGCTATTGGTTCTTTCTTTGATAAAATTTCAATTTCTTTAAGTTGCTCCATGCTTCGTAAAGGCAACCAATTAACTAAAGATTTTTCTTCTTTTTTTTCTGATGATGAATTCCCAAAAAGTGATTTTAATATTCCCATTATTGTTGTTTAGTATTTCTGTCGACTATAAAACCAAAACCTTTCAAGTGTCAAAAAGTCAGCAAAAACAAGGCTTTTAACGACATTTTGACTCTTTTTATCTTTAAAAAAGTATTGGTATTAATTTTGACAAGTTCATTGTAAAATAAATGATTATGAATTTTAACAATTATACAATAAAATCGCAAGAAACTATACAACATGCGCAACAATTAGCGCAGGAGTATCAACATAATCAAATTGAAAACGAACATATTTTTAAAGCTCTATTTTCAGTTGATGAAAATGTACTACCTTTCATATTAAAAAAATTAAATGTTAATATTACAATTGTTCAACAAATATTAAACAAGCAATTAGATAGTTTTTCAAAAGTTACTGGCGGAAACCTAACACTTTCACCTGAAGCAGGAAAAAGCCTTACAGAAGCTTCTGTAATAGCTAAAAAGATGAATGATGAATACGTATCAATAGAGCATGTAATTTTAGCTATATTTAAATCTAAAAGTCAAATTGCACAAGTATTAAAAGATCAAGGTGTAACTGAAAAAAATCTTCAAAATGCAATAGAAGAATTACGTAAAGGTAACAAAGTTACTTCTCAAAACGCTGAGGAAACATATAACTCTCTAAATAAATATGCTAAAAACTTAAACCAGTTAGCACAAGATGGAAAATTAGATCCTGTAATTGGTAGAGATGAAGAAATAAGACGTCTTTTACAAATTTTATCAAGAAGGACTAAAAACAACCCTATTCTTGTAGGTGAACCAGGTACTGGTAAAACAGCAATTGCAGAAGGTTTAGCTCATAGAATAATTCGTGGTGATGTGCCTGAGAACTTAAAAGACAAACTAATTTTCTCACTAGATATGGGAGCTTTAATTGCAGGCGCTAAGTATAAAGGTGAGTTTGAAGAACGTTTAAAATCTGTTATTAAAGAAGTTACTACTTCTGAAGGTGATATTGTTTTATTCATTGATGAAATTCATACTTTAGTTGGTGCTGGTGGTGGACAAGGAGCAATGGATGCTGCTAACATTTTAAAACCAGCTTTAGCTCGTGGAGAACTTAGAGCCATTGGAGCAACTACTTTAGATGAGTACCAAAAGTATTTTGAAAAAGATAAAGCTCTAGAGCGTCGTTTTCAAAAAGTACTAGTTGATGAACCAGATACTGAAAGCGCTATTTCAATTTTAAGAGGTATTAAAGACAAATATGAAACACACCATAAAGTACGAATTAAAGATGAAGCAATTATTGGTGCTGTAGAATTATCTCAACGCTATATTACTAATCGATTTTTACCAGATAAAGCTATCGACTTAATGGATGAAGCTGCTTCTAAATTACGCATGGAGATTAATTCTAAACCAGAAGAATTAGATGTTCTTGATCGAAAAATAATGCAGTTAGAAATAGAAATAGAAGCCATAAAACGTGAAAATGATGAAATTAAGTTAAAATCATTAAACGCTGACTTAGGAAACATTAAAGAAGAACGTAACGAATTGAATGCTAAATGGCAATCAGAAAAAAATGTAGTAGATGGTATCCAACAGTTAAAATCTGACATTGAAAATTACAAATTAGAAGCTGAAAAAGCAGAGCGTAATGGTGACTATGGTAAGGTAGCAGAACTTCGTTACGGTAAAATCAAAGAGACGCAAGAGAAACTTGATCAACAGCAATTGGTATTAGCTAATCAACAAGAAAATTCTTTAATAAAAGAAGAGGTTACTTATGACGACATTGCTGAAGTTGTTGCAAAATGGACAGGAGTTCCAGTTACAAAAATGCTACAATCTGAACGTGAAAAGTTATTAAAATTAGAAGATGAGTTACATAAACGCGTTGTTGGGCAAGAAGAAGCTATTGAGGCGGTGTCTGATGCCGTACGTCGTTCAAGAGCTGGTTTACAAAACCCTAACAAACCTATAGGTTCTTTTTTATTCTTAGGTACAACTGGTGTTGGTAAAACTGAACTAGCAAAAGCACTCGCTGATTATCTATTTGATGATGAAAACGCTATGACTCGTATTGACATGAGTGAATATCAAGAAAAACATTCTGTAAGTAGATTAGTTGGAGCCCCTCCAGGGTATGTAGGTTACGATGAAGGTGGACAATTAACGGAAGCTGTAAGAAGAAAACCATATTCTGTTGTACTTTTAGACGAAATTGAAAAAGCACATCCTGACACTTTCAATATACTATTACAAGTATTAGATGAAGGAAGGTTAACTGACAATAAAGGGCGAGTTGCTGATTTTAAAAACACAATTATAATTATGACTTCAAATATGGGAAGTCATATAATTCAAGAAAAGTTTGAAAACATGAAAAATGATATACATACTTCTATGGAGTTAGCTAAAACAGAAGTGCTTGGATTATTAAAACAAAGTGTTAGGCCTGAATTTTTAAACAGAATAGATGACATTATTTTATTTACTCCATTATCACAATCCAATATTAAACATATTGTAAAGCTTCAGTTGAATAATGTAAAGAAAATGGTAGCTAAGCAAAATATTACTATTGATGCTACAGATGAAGCAATTAATTATTTAGCAAACAAAGGATATCAACCAGAATTTGGAGCTCGTCCTGTAAAGCGAGTAATTCAAAAAGACGTTTTAAATGCTTTATCTAAAGAGATTTTATCAGGAAAACTTACCACAGATAGCATTATTTTATTAGATGCTTTTGATGATAAACTTGTTTTTAGAAATCAATCAGATTTAATTGAAACAAACTAAATAAAAAAAAGACTAAAACAATATTGTTTTAGTCTTTTTCAT
>JBELFC010000018.1:0-12371 GCA_042093175.1 Tenacibaculum sp.
AACAGAATTGTGAGTATTGCTCCAATTACAGTTAGTATTTTAAAAACCATAACAGAAGAAGATATCCCGCCAGTAAATAAAACAGTAGAAGAGTATTTACAATTTCAAGAAGAGGAAAATTAGAGGAGAACATGATGCATATTGAAAAGGTAATTTCATATTATCAAAATTGCTATAAACAAGAATTTAGAGATAATGATGTATTAAGTTTTTTTGGAAGTGCTGTTGATAAACGATTATTCTTTCAAAATATAAATAACCTTTTTAGAGAAGAAGAAAATACATTACTTGACTTTGATTTAGGAGAAGAGTTGTATAGGTATCTTGAAATTCACAAAAAAAACAAAATACTTATTACTAATAGTTTTTTTATTACAGGGAAACTTAATTTCTTAGGTAAAAAAAGAACTATTTGTGCACCATTAATTGTTACTCCTGTAGAGTTAAAAATTAATAGTGATGGAGTTTATTATTTTGATTATAAATTTGAGGAAAATAGGTTAAATGAAGCACTTATTAATGTTTTAAAGCAAAATTTTAATCTTGATGAAGCTTTTGTTTTAATGCTTAAATCAATGGTAAGTAAGCATAGTTTGGATAAAAAAAATAGTATTGATTTAGCTAATAAGTTAAAAGAGGTTATTTCTATAAATACTGATGAACTAAATAAGCTCCCTATACTTACTACTGATGTTTCTTTAAAAAAAGCACAAAAAGTAGCATCACTAGAAATACATAATTCAGTAGCCTTAGGAATTGTAGATAAAACAAAATCAAGCAGAGATGTTTTGTTTGAAATTGACAGAATAAAAGAGGATCATTTATATAATGATGCTTTAGAAGCCTTATTTTCTAGAAATAGAAATTCAGTTTATGATGTTCCTAAAAAGAATAAAAAAGAAACAATTTATGTACCCTCTAATTTAAGTGTAGCTCAAAAAGAAATTGTTCATGAAGTGAAGTCTGGATCTCCATTAACAGTTGTCGTAGGTCCTCCAGGGACTGGGAAATCGTATACTATAGCTTCGTTGGCTATAGATATGGTTTACAATAATAAGAGTGTGTTAATTTGTGCTAAATCTGATCAAGCTGTAGATGTTGTAAATGAAAAAATTGTAAACGATTTAGGAATTAAAGGATTAACAGTAAGGATTGGTAAAGGTAGAGGCTATAATTCTAGGTTAAGAAAAAAATTAGAATCAATTTTAAATTTCTCTACTCGTCAAAATATTAATGAAAAAACTATTTCTTTTTATGAAGAAGAATTACTTAGAGTAGATGAAAAAATTAAAGAAATTGAGGAAGAAATAACGAGAAGGGAAATAAAAGAAATTGAGAACGCACAACTTTTTTTAGATTATAATCCTTCATTTTTTAAAAGAATAAAGAAAACCTACGTTTCTAAAAAAATATTAAAGGAAGTGCCTTTTTGGCAACTTGTAGAGCTTTTAAATAATTACATACAGAAAAAAAATAGTACAATAAAAAAGATTGTAACCTATTCGATGTCTTATAAAAACCAACAATCTATTAATTATAATAGACAAATGTTTAAAGACTTGTTACAATTAACAAAATCTACTGATCCAGAAGTTAAAGAACAACTATTTGAATCCATAAGTTTTAAATATCTATTAGAATGTTTGCCAATTTGGATTTCTAAAAGTACAGATATTAGTAATACCCTGCCCTTAGAAAACGATATTTTCGATGTTGTAATTATTGATGAGGCTTCTCAAAGTGATATAGCTACGATGATACCTGTTATTGCTAGGGCAAAAAAAGTAGTGGTAGTTGGAGATCCAAAACAATTAAAACATGTTTCTTTTCTGTCATCATCATCAATGGAAAATGTAGCACTTGATTTAGGTTTAGTTCATGATGTTGATGTGTTTAATTATAGAAAAAATAGCTTTCTTGATTATGTTATTCAACGTGTAAATACACAGTCTAATATTCATTTTTTAGATGAACATTATAGAAGTGTACCTAGTATAATAAACTATAGCAATGATAAATTTTATGATGGAAAACTAAAAGTGATGTCTGATATAAAAATACATCAGACAAATACGGCTGTACATTGGCATTATATAAAAGGTATAAAAGATAAAAAAGGCTTTAATATTGAAGAAGCTTTACAACTATTAAAAGATATAGAGATAATTATAGAAGAAGAAAGAGAACTTCAAAGCACCATTTGTACTAGTATAGGAATCCTATCACCTTTTAGAGATCAGGCAAATTATTTAAAAAAGAAATTAGAAGAGTTTGACATAAATACAATTAAAAAGCATAAAATAAGCGTAGGAACTCCATTTGATTTTCAAGGAGAAGAAAGAGATGTTATGTTTATTTCTTTTGTAATAGATGATAACACAAGTAATATGGTTTTTCAATATTTAAATAGAGAAGATGTATTTAATGTAAGTATTACTAGAGCAAAATCAAAGCAAAATTTATACTATTCTTTTTCACCTAAAAGTTTTAGCAATACTAATTTGTTAATTGAGTATTATTCAGAGTCTAATCAAAATGTATCTACTAGAAATGACGATTTTTTTATAGATGATTTTGCTGAAGAAGTATTTAAAGAGTTAATGCATATAGGAATTAGTAAAAAAGAGGTGTTATTTCATCATGCTGTTGCTGGGTACTTTTTTGATATTGTTCTACCGTATAATAATAAAACAGTTTGTGTCGATTTAATAGGTTATCCTGGAGAAATGGAGAGATCTTTTTCAATAGAACAATATAAAACATTGTTTAGAATTCGAACGCAAATAATTACAATACCATATGCTTATTGGTTGTTAAATAAAAAAGCATGTGTTGATTATATATTAAAGAAACTAGGAAATGGTTACCGAAAAGAACATATCGATAGAAATTAATAGAGAAATTAAATCTCCTATTCGTATAGGAAGTTTAACAGAATTACAAATTAATAAAGAGGCTTTTCTAAGCTATTTTCAGCCGTTTTTTGAAAACTTAGAAAGCGATGAATATTTGGTAAAAGAAAATCAAATAACGTTTTTAAAAAACAATTTTTCTGAAGACATTGATTCTATAAGTAGTATTCATAAATCTTATTTTGAAAAACAAGTAGGTGTAGAAGTTTTAGAGCCTTGGATTTCTAGATTAACAATTGAACAGAAAAAACAATTTTCACAAATTTCTACAGTAACTAGACAGCGAAATATTTCAACGTTTACGATTGAAAAAGTTAAAGAGGAATATCAAATTCAACGAGTTGAAGCTGATAGTTTTGAACAAAAGGTAAATGATTTTAGAAGCTGGAAGCGAGAGTTTAAGCAAGCAACAGAAAAAGCTGTAGAAAATGAATTGTTTTACCAGTTAATTCAAAAGTCTTTTGAATTAGTAGCTAGTATCCATCCTGAAATTTATAAGCTAAAAATCACCAGTCATTTTATGAGAACCCTAACAAAAGGTGAAGTAAAAGGCGAGAATTCTCCAGAAGGAATGCATGAAGATGGAGCACAATATATTATTTCTGCCTTGGTTGTAAATCGAAAAAATATTACAGGAGGAGAAACTCAAATATTTGAGAAAACCGGGGATAATAAAGAGTTGATTTTTAATAAAGAATTAGAATTGGGAGAATTTGCTTTTCAAGCAGATACTGGTGAAGAAAAAACCTTTGGTAATGATTTATGGCACTATGTAACACCTATTCAGCCAATAGAAATGACTGAACAAGGTGTTAGAGATATTATAGGGTTTGATATTGAAATTTTAAAGTAGAGTGTTAACAACATCCTCCTCCATCATAATGGTAAGTTGATTCTGAGAAAAATATATCATCTCTGCCTAAAGCTTTTAAAGCTGCAGCAGTTTTATCGCAAATAGCTAATGGTTGATTTTTTAATAAAGTGTGCCCTAAACCGTCATCAAAAAAATCTTCATCACCAAAATAAATTGCAGCTTTACCAGTAAAAACACAAGGCCCATCTTCTGGCATTGGATCTTTAATAGCAGCAACTTCAATAGATTCTATGTAAATTAGTTCGTCAGTAGGGTAATTTTTAGGATCTAGAATTCTATACGGTTTTCTAGCTCTTATTTCAATAGTTCCAAAACCAGCATCTGTCAATGCTTTTACATAATCAGCAATAGACAAACTTCCACTTAAACATAAAGCACGTAAACGCTCGTCATTTCGTAATTCATCATTCATAGGTTGTTCACAAGTAGGATCACTCATTACTAAACGACCATGAGGCTTTAATACTCTATGCATTTCAGCAATAGCCTTTTTTAAATCGTCTGATTTAAAAATATTAAACAAGCAGTTTTGAGCAGCTACATCTATAGAATTATCTTCAACAGGAAGGTTCATCGCATCCCCTTTTCGTAAATCAACAAAATCACTTTTAAACCAAGGATTCATTTCTTCAGCTTCCACAAAATTTTTACGAGAAGCTTCTAACATTTCATCAACAACATCTAATCCAATAACGCCACCTTTTGAACGATTAAAATAAGCAAATTGTAATAATTCCATACCTCCGCCTACACCAACATATAGCATTTTAGGATTGTTAGTTAAATCACGAGCATGAACAGTAGAACCACAACCGTAGTTCATTTCTTGCATAATACGTGGTATTTTTAATCCAGGTAATTCCCAAATAGGATTGGTAGTACAACAAAGTCCCACATCAGGAGTTAACGCTGCTTCTTTATATACATTTTTTGTTGTTTCTAAATAACTCATATTTTTAAAATTAATCATTATGAAAAATAAAAGAGACTCTCATAAAAAAGCTTATTTTATTTTAAATGACGTTACATTGATTTTATTAATTCTTTAAATAAGGTGATCATTTTTGGTTCTGCTTTTCCTGCTACTTCAATAATTTCTTGAATATTAACTGGTTGAAGGTTTTTTGGATCGCATTCATCAGTTAAAACAGAGATAGCTATACAAGGTAGTTGTAAATGTTTAGCAACTATTACTTCGGGCACTGTGCTCATACCTACAGCATCTACTTCTAAAATTTGTAACATTCTATATTCTGCTCTAGTTTCTAATTGCGGACCAACAACACTAGCATATACACCTTCTTTCAAATCTATGTCGTTTGTTTTGGCGATAGCTTTCATTTTGGTGTTTAATTTTTTTGAATATGGCTCAAGCATATCAGCAAATAAATCACCAAACTCACCAGCTCCTTTAAATGCTAAAGGTGAACCTCCTTGTAAATTTAAATGATCATCAATAAGCATTAAATCACCTTTCTTGAAGTTTAAATTAATAGCACCAGCAGCATTTGAAACTAATAAGGTTGTGATTCCTAATTGTTGCATGGTACGTATTCCATAAGTAACTTCCCAAAGATTATAACCTTCATATAGATGAAAACGACCAGACATAACCACTACTTTTTTTCCAGATAGTACTCCGTAAATAAGTTTTCCAGAATGAAATTCAACAGTAGCCTGAGGAAAATGTGGTATTTCTGAATATGGGATTTCTTGTTCAATGGCTATTTCATTTACTAGTTTACCTAAACCAGTTCCTAAAACAATTCCTATTTCAGGGTTTGAAATTCCTTTATTTTGAAGATATTCTTTAGTCTCTTTAAGTTGTTGTTGTTTTGTCATTTTTAGTTAGCTTTTGAATATGGATATTGTTCTTGTAAAAATCAGATTTTAATAAATCTTCAATAGTATCAATATCGTTTAATTCCTGTAAAAAGGAAATTTTTTCTTTGGTTGTTTTTAATTCCTGTAAAGTTACTTTTAATAAGTTAGATTGGCTCCATGGTTTATTATCAAAAATAGTATCAATCATTTTTGATAAGCCTAATAAATAGTACCCACCATCTTCGGCCGGACCAAACACAACTTCATTTTTTTGTAAGTTTTCATATCCCTTGGTAATTACATCTGAAGAAATATCAGGTAAATCTGATCCAATTAAAATAATGTTTTTGTAACCATCCTCAAATCCTTCAAGAAAAGCATTTTTCATGCGCTCGCCTAAATCAATACCTTTTTGAACTTTTTTAGTATGATTTTGCCATTTTGAATCAATAATAGTATCAGAAAAGTAAACGCGTTTGTCAAGGTTTAACTTCTCTGTAGCTTGCTCAGTAACTTTAACAAGTTCTTTATATATTTCAAAAGCATTTTCATTACCAATAGTTTTTGCTAGTCTAGTTTTGACCTTTCCTAACTTAATGTTCTTTACAAAAATTATTAAAAGATTTTTACTCATATTCAGTTTTTAATCGATTTTTTCTTTGAATACTTACAAGGAAAAAGAAATGTTTATTTTTTTAACGGGTATAATTCTTGGCTAATAAAATCTTTAGGAAATGTATGATCACCTTCAAAGCCAATTTCAATATCTCTTCCGTTATGAGGTATGTAGTTTGTTTTAAATAGGTAGTCCCAAATACTTAATGTAATTCCAAAATTAACTCCTTTTTTTCTTTCTATAGGAAGTTCTTTAGCGTGGTGCCATATGTGCATTTTAGGATTGTTTAGTATATACTTTAAAAAACCATAATCCCAATTAATGTTAGCATGATTTAAATGACCAATAGTAATGTTAAAAAAATGAATTATAGCTACATCTTTAGCGGTAAACCCTCCCATTATAGCAAGTGGGATGTACTTCATAGAGTTATAAACAACGGGTTCCATCCAGTGATAACGTAAGTGAGCTGCAAACCCCATTTCTTTTACAGAATGATGTACTTTATGGAAATTCCATAAAAATTCATACTTATGTAACAAGGTGTGCGTAAACCATTGAATGAAATCAATAATTATAAAGAATATAAAAAGCCTTAATATGTAGTGGAGGTTATTTATATCAAATAATTGAAAGCTGGATACAGATAGATTAAATATGCTTAAAAAATCATTTAATAATTGCTCAGAGGTGTTGGATAGAGCAATTAAAACAATCAAGTTTAATAAGAAAAAATTAAAAAACATGTAAAAAATATCTAACCAAAAATCTTTTCTGAATATTGGTTGTTTTTTTCTCCAAGGAAATAAAAGTTCCAGTCCCCAAACAACAAATGATATTAGAATCAACCCATAAAAATAATTCTCCCAATTTAATTCAAAGAGTACAGATTGTTTTAAGTAATTCCAATATCCTGTATAAGAATTTTTGATAATTTCCAGGTATTTATCCATAAATAGTATTTACATTATTTCAAAAATAACTAATTGTTTCAATTAAATTTGTATCAGAAGTTACATTAATATTTGTAATGCTTTAAAAACAATTGCGCTCATAATTGCAGCAATTGGAAGGGTAAGTACCCAAGATAATATTATTTTTCCAATTGTTTTATAATTTGCTTTTTTGGTTATTATTCCAATACCAAATAATGATCCTACAGAAACATGGGTAGTTGATACAGGTAATCCATGTATGCTGGCAGTTGTGACTAATAAACCAGTAATCATATTTGCAGTAAAACCTTGACCAGAATTCATTTTTGTTATTTTTTCACTCATTGTTTCACCAACTTTTTTAGCATTTATTAAACCACCCAAAGCCATAATTACAGCAATAAAAATCATACTCCATTTGATGTCTATTGTATTAATGATAATTAATAAACCAACTATTTTAGGAGTATCATTCAATCCTCTAGAAAAACTTACAATTCCAGAACTTAAATAATGTAGTCCGTCTAAAATTTTAGGAGAAGATATGCCGAGTAGCGTTGGTTTTTTTGTGTTTAAACTTGGAATTTGTTTTCTGATAGATTTAAATACTAAGTAAGCAATTAAACTTAAGGTTGTAGCAATTAAGGGGCTTACTATAAGTGGCATTAAAAAAGTGTTGCCTAGTTTGCTAAAATTAAATTGAGAACCAACAGCCATAACTCCAGTTCCAAAAAGAGCTCCAACTAAACTGTGTGTTGTAGAAATTGGCATTCCTATTTTTGTTGCCGTAAAAACTGTAATTGCTGCTCCTAAAGCAATTGAAATGGCAAAAGCAGGAGATTGAATTAGTTCATTAGGAACCAGTCCTTTTCCCGAAAAGTTTTTAACTAATTCTTTGGCTAAAAAAATAGCAGTAACTGAACCAGCAAACGTTGTTAAAGTTGCCCAATTAATAGCTTTTTTATAATCAGTTATGCCAGCTCCAAATAACGTGGCAACACCTTTGAAGTTGTCATTTGCACCATTTGTGTATGCTAAAAAACAAGCAGAAATAAAAAGAAGAATGAGTATCATAAAAATATTTTGTGTTACAATTCTGACGAAGTATTTATATGAAACTTACGAACAAGAAAAACCCCATCAAAATTAATTTTGATGGGGTTTAAATGTTTTAAAATAAAAAATTACTTTTTATTTACTTCTTTAATATATTTATCTAAAGCCATTGTCATTGATGGAGTTTCTGGAGTTGGTGCAGATATATCTACACGTAAACCTCTTTTTTCAACAGCTTTAATAGTTGAATTTCCAAACACAGCAATTCGAGTATCGTTTTGTTTAAAGTTTGGGAAATTTTTAAATAAGCTATCAATACCAGAAGGGCTAAAGAATACTAATACATCATAAAAAACATTTTCCAAATCCGTTAAATCACTTACTACAGTTCTGTATAAATCAGCACGTTTCCAATCAACTCCTAGCTTATCTAATTCAGCAGGAATTAATGCTTTTAACTTATCAGAAGAAGGTAATAAAAACTTTTCATCTTTATGCTTCTTAATTAATTTTGTTAATTCAGGAAAAGTTCTGTTACCAACATAAATTTTACGTTTTCTGTAAACGACATATTTTTGTAGATAATAAGCAACAGCTTCAGATTGACAGAAATATTTCATGTCATCAGGAACCGTAAAACGCATCTCTTCTGCTATTCTGAAGAAATTATCAACAGCATTTCTGCTTGTTAAAATAATAGCGGTATAGTTATTTAAATCTATTTTTTGAGCCCTTACCTCTTTTACCGGAATACCTTCAACGTGAATAAACGAACGAAAGTCAATTTTGACTTTTTGTTTTTCTGCCAAATCAAAGTAAGGCGAAGTTTCAGTTTTTGGTGCTGGTTGAGATACTAAAATAGTTTTCACTTTCATAAATTTTCTCTTTACGTAGTTGTTGTTTTATAAAGAATTAATAGCGGTGCTATTTCAAGGGTGCAAAAATACAAAATAAAATAAAACAACTTACCAATAACTATGTTTTTATTGTTGGTTATTATTAAAAAGGCTCTGAAAATAAGTAATATAATTAGTGCTGTAATTAAAAAAAAGCTGCTATGTAAACTATATTTATAGAGTATAATTAAGGGTAAAATCCAAAGACTTACTGTAAATAAATACCCATATTTAACATGCAAAAAATAATTTATATTGCTTTTTATAGCTAAGATACTAGCAATCATATTTTCGATAAAATACTTAATAAGTAAATAAGAAAACACACAGGCTAATATAATTAGAAAGTTGATGAAGTTATTCTTGTTAACTGTTGATGATTCTATGATTAAGTAAAAAAATAAAGAAATAGAAATTGAACTATAGCAAAACAAAATAAATTTAAAAGGTGAGAAAAGATACATATTCTCTTCAGCTTTTTTCTGAAAGAAACCAGGTGTAAAAAAAGCTAATGTATACCCCAATAAATAATTTGGTTTTATAAGTTTAAGTATAGCAAGTAATACGATAGTAAAAAGAATTACTAAGGTAAACCAACTATCAGAGTTATTAATAAGTTCTATTGCTTGCAAAATTGGTGTTTTGAGCTCTTAATTAACACAAAATTAGTGATAAATTAGTGTATATTTGCCCTTATTTAGATGAAAATTATGAGGTCAGACACCATAGTCATTATTCCTACATACAATGAAAAAGAAAATATTGAAGCAATTATAAGAGCTACATTTGATCAAGAAAAGGCTTTTGATGTTTTAGTAGTTGATGATAATTCTCCTGATGGAACTGCTTCAATTGTTGAAGAATTACAAAAAGAATTTGTTGATAGATTATACATAGAAAACAGAAAAGAAAAGAATGGCTTAGGAACTGCTTATATTCATGGATTTAAGTGGTCTTTAAATAAAGGGTATGACTATATTATAGAAATGGACGCTGATTTTTCTCATAATCCTAAAGATTTAATAAGATTGTATAATGCATGTGCAATTGAGGGAGGAGACGTTTCAGTAGGGTCAAGATATTCTGTAGGAGTTAATGTTGTTAATTGGCCAATGAATAGGGTATTGTTGTCATACTTTGCTTCTAAATATGTTCGTTTTATAACGGGAATACCAGTACATGATACTACTGCAGGATTTGTTTGTTGGAAGCGAAATGTTTTAGAAACAATACAATTAGATAAAGTTAAATTTGTTGGATATGCTTTTCAAATAGAAATGAAATATAAAGCATGGAAGCATAAATTTAAAATAAAAGAAGTGTCAGTAATTTTTACTGATAGAACTCGAGGAGAATCCAAAATGAGTGGAGGTATAGTATACGAAGCGCTTTTTGGAGTTATAAAAATGAGACTAAACGGATTACCAAAATAACATGCAATCATATTTAATAAAAAATGCAAAAATCGTTAACGAAAACAAGGTTTTTACAGGCGATGTTTTAATTGAAGAGAAATATATAAAACAGATAGCTACTAATATTGAGGCAACTAATGCAACAATCATTAATGCTGAAGGAAAATATTTAATTCCAGGTATGATTGATGATCAGGTTCATTTTAGAGAGCCAGGATTAACTCATAAAGCTAACATAGCAACTGAAAGTAAAGCAGCAATTGCTGGAGGAATTACGTCATTCATTGAAATGCCTAATACTGTTCCACAAGCAACAACTCAAGAATTATTAGAAGAAAAGTTTGAAGTAGCACGAAAAACATCATATGCCAACTATTCTTTTATGTTTGGTGGAACTAATGATAATTTAGAAGAATTATTAAAAACTGATTCTAAAAATGTTGCAGGAATTAAGTTGTTTTTAGGTTCTTCAACAGGAAATATGTTAGTTGATAATGAAGAGGTTTTAGAAAAAATATTTTCATCTACGAAGCTTTTGATTTCTGTTCATTGTGAAGATGAAGCAACTATAAGAAAAAATACTGAAGAGTATAAAGCAAAGTATGGTGATGATATTCCAGTTAAATATCATCCAATTATACGTAGTGAAGAAGCATGTTATTTATCTTCATCAAAAGCAATAGAGTTAGCAAAGAAAACAGGAGCTCGATTACATATATTTCATTTGTCTACTGAAAAAGAAACTCATTTATTTAGAAATGATATTCCGTTAGAAGAAAAGCAAATTACAGCGGAGGTATGCGTTCATCATTTATGGTTTACAGATGCTGACTATGATGTTAAAGGAACTCATATTAAATGGAATCCAGCAGTTAAAACTCAAAAGGATAAAGATGGGTTATGGAAGGCTTTATTAGACGATAGAATAGATGTTATTGCTACAGATCATGCTCCTCATACTCTTGAAGAAAAAGATAATGTGTACACCAAAGCTCCAAGTGGAGGTCCTTTAGTACAACATGCTGTAACTGCTGTTTTAGAAAAAGTTAAAGAAGGGGTTTTACCTATTGAGAAAGCAGTAGAGAAAATGTGTCATAATCCTGCTAAATTGTTTAGTGTTGAAAAAAGAGGATTTATAAAAGAAGGTTTTTTTGCTGATCTTGTTTTGGTGGATCCTACTCAAAATTGGGAAGTTTCTAAAGAAAACATTTTATATAAATGTGGATGGTCTCCTTTTGAAGGACAAAAATTTTCAAACAAAATTACGCATACTTTTGTTAATGGGAATTTGATGTATAATGAAGGTGAATTTAATGAAGAGATTAAAGGTGAACGTCTAGTTTTTAATAGATAATGAATAAATTTTTATATTTTTTTATATTAATGTTTTTGGTTTCTTGTACTAGTAATACTATTTACAAGAAGCCAAAAGATTTGATACCTAAAGATTCTATGGTTAATTTGCTGACTGATATGTATTTGGCGTCGTCGGCAAAGAATATTAAGAATAAAAACTTGAAAAAGCTATCGAATTATATGGTAGTTGTATATGAAAAATATAAAATAGATACTGTTAGGTTTGATACAAGTAATAAATATTATACTTCAAGAATAGACGAGTATTCTGAGATGTTAAACTTAGTAAAGAAAAATATTGATAGCTTATATGATATTTATATTACTAAACAACGAATTCAAGATTCATTAGACAGACCAAATGTTCTTAATTTAACAGGAACAGAAACAGAAAAAGAAATAGATAAAAAACTATTATTAAAAGGAAAAGAATTACCTGAGAAGTTAGAAGAATTAGATAAAGGGAATCATAGGTAATCTTTACAAA
>JBELFC010000018.1:12471-35726 GCA_042093175.1 Tenacibaculum sp.
TTACCTGAGAAGTTAGAAGAATTAGATAAAGGGAATCATAGGTAATCTTTACAAACTCCGTTAATGACTTTAGGTATAGGTTCAAAATCGAAAGTTAAAGCGTCTTTTACTTTTTGTGATGAATAGTACGATTTGTTATGAGATGATTTAGCAGAGTTCTTTGTTAGTAATGGGTCTTTTCCAGTAAGTTTAGTTATTAGCCAATCAATACGCCAAAATATTTTTGTAGTAAGCTTATTCACTTTTATTGTAGGTCCCTTTTTATCAAATCCTTTGGCTATTATAGAGAGAACTTCTTTAAATGATCTATTTTCAGAAACTAGAATAAAACGTTCATTTTTAATGTTAGATTCTGCAAGCATAATCATGATTTTAACAACATCTTTAACACCAACAAAACCAGTAATCCCTTCAGTGTAAAATTTAAAACCATTGAATACTTGAGTAAACAATTTCCCTGAGCCTTCTTTCCAAAAACCACTACCTAAAATAACACCTGGGTTTATAACAACTACATTTACACCTTCTTGACTTGCGCGCCAAATTTCCATTTCAGCACCATATTTTGTGATAGCATAACCATGGTTATTACTACTATCTTGCCATTCATTTTCTTCAGTTATAATTTTATCGTTAATACTATCACCTACTGTGGCAATTGAACTAACAAAGCATATTTTTTTTATGGTGTTATCAATACAAAAATTAACAATATTTGCAGTCCCGTCAATATTAACTCTACGCATTTTTTTATAATCTTTAGGATTAAATGATACTAATGCTGCGCAATGGTACACTTGAGTTATAAGATTAGAAAAAACAATTTTTAAAGAAGGAATGTCAGTTATATCCGCCTGGATCCAACGAATCTTTTTTAATAAAGAATTAGTGTCATTTGTATAGTAAGAAAATACTTTTTCTACATTCTTTATTCGTTCCTCAGTTCTATAAATAGCTAAAAGTGTATCATTTTTTAGAGTTAAATGATATAGTAAGTGCGATCCTACCAAGCCTGTTCCTCCTGTAACTAAAATCATATATGATAAAATATAAACTATCAAATATAAAAAAAGGAACCTTGTTAAATAAGTTCAAATGGGTTTTTTATATAAAATGATTTCATGTTCCTTATTTGGTAAATATTAATTCTATGGTTAAAATTAAATTGACATAATGTGGATGATGTTAAAAAATTTCGAAACACTATATTTGTAAACCAAAAAAGATTATAATAATGACCAAGAATTTAGTTGAAGAATTACAATGGAGAGGTATGATACATGATATGATGCCTGGAACCGAAGAGCAATTGCAAAAAGAAATGACAACGGCTTATATAGGTTTTGATCCAACGTCAGACTCATTACATATTGGTAGTTTGGTTCCAATTATTTTATTGGTTCATATTGAAAAAGCGGGGCATAAACCTGTTGCTTTAGTTGGAGGCGCTACTGGAATGATTGGTGATCCATCTGGGAAATCTGATGAGCGTAATTTATTAAATGAAGAAGCACTTGCTAAAAACGTAGAGGGAATTAAAAGAACCTTAGGGCGTTTTTTAAATTTTGATAATGGAAGTGAAAACTCACCTATTTTAGTAAACAACTACGATTGGATGAAGAGTTTTTCTTTTATTGAATTTGCTAGAGATGTAGGTAAGCGTATTACGGTTAACTATATGATGGCAAAAGATTCTGTAAAGAAGCGTATTTCTGGAGAAGGTAGTGGAGGAATGAGTTTTACAGAATTTACATACCAATTAATTCAAGGATACGATTTTTACCATTTATATAAAACCTACAACTGTAAATTACAAATGGGAGGTTCTGATCAATGGGGAAATATAACTACAGGTACTGAATTAGTACGTAGAATGAATGTTGGTGAAGAGGCAAAAGCATATGCAGCTACATGTCCGTTAATAACTAAAGCTGACGGATCTAAATTTGGAAAATCTGAAGGAGGAAATGTTTGGTTAGATGCTGATAAAACTTCAGTATATAAGTTCTACCAATTTTGGTTAAACACTTCTGATGAAGATGCAGAAAAGTATATCAAAATTTTTACATTTTTAGATAAAGAAACTATTAGCTCTTTAATAGAAGAACATAAAGAAGCACCACATCAAAGAGTATTACAGAAAAAATTAGCGGAAGAGGTTACTGTTTTTGTACATTCTAAAGAAGAATTAGATAAAGCAATAGCGGCTTCAAATATATTGTTTGGAAAATCAACAGCGGAAGATTTAAAAAGTTTAGATGAACAAACCTTCTTAGATGTATTTGATGGGGTTCCTCAAGCTTCAGTTAGTACTTCTGATATCAATGAAGGGTTAGATATGATAGGAGCTTTAGCAGCTAAAACAAATTTTTTAAAGTCAAATGGAGATGCTCGAAGAGCTTTAAAAGAAAATTCAATTTCTGTAAATAAAGAAAAAGTAAAAGAAGATTTTACAATTACAGAAAAAGATTTAATAGCTGATAAATACGTGTTATTACAAAGAGGTAAGAAAAACTATTTCTTATTAAAAGTTGAATAATTAGTTTAAGATACGGCTTTTAAATCAAAAGTTAAAGGGCATCGCTTACAGTTGATGCCTTTTTTTAGGTATTTATTGCAACATTTACCTTTTGGTTTTATGCAGTTTGATGAGCAAATAGAGTCACAGATAGTTTTCTCATTATTTAGAGATACTATAGGGGTAACTTTTTTATTATCAACGTAAAAAACAATCATATTCTTTTAATATAAAGTGCAAATATAGTAATTTATTTAGAATAAATTAAAATAACACTCACAAAGCATTCTTTTTCTTATAATTAGAGAATCTCATTCTTGTAAAAATCATTAATTGTTAAAAGGTTCAGGTTCTTAATAGATAAAGAAATATGTTAAATATCATGTTCTTTTTAAAAAACTAAAATTATCTTTGCGCCGAATATAATCAAGGTTTGTTAAAAAAAATAAACATATACATTTTTGTTATTTTATATATGGTGGCAATGTTAAGACCAATTGCTCCATTTGTAGAGTATGTAATTAATTATGATTACATATCAAAAATATTATGTATAAATAAAGATAAACCTGAGATGAGCTGTAAAGGAAAATGTCAGCTTATGAAAAAACTCGAACAGCAGCAAGAAGACGATTTTAACTCTTTACGAATATCTATGGAAGAATATCCTATAGGATTTGTTAGTATTTTAAAGGTTAAAAGTGATAGAGAAGGTTTCTATAAAAAAACACAACAATTTTCCTATAAAAAAGGATACTACTACTTATTTAATAAAGAAATTTTTCATCCACCTACAGTTTAATTTTCACATACTTTTTTAACTAACAGGCTTACTTGTTTTAATAGTAGGTTACGGTAGTTATTCACATAATTTAAACTTATTTAATACAATTCTTACAGTAAGAAACCTCTTCTATGATTAAAGCTATTATGGAAGAGAATAACAACATAAGTGTTAAAATCTGCTGTAAAAAATATAAAAGATGAAAAAAATAATAACTTTCATAGCGCTAGCTATGGCTTTTATTTCGTGTAGTGATGACGAAATAGGAAATGAAAAATTAGAAGGAAAGAATGAAGTTGCAATTGAATTTGATAACGGGTTTTCAAATGATAAATTATTATTAGGAACTTCAACATATACTAATGGAAACGGTGAAATACTAACTATTAATTCTTTTGATTATATCGTTAGTAATTTTGTACTTATAACTGAAGAAGGTAAAGAAGTAATTTACCCGAAAGATAATAGCTATTTTATAATAAGTGAAGGAGGAAATAATAAAACTAAAAAAGTTCAAATTTCACTTAAAGATGTACCTGCTGGGAGATATACCAAAATTAAGTTTGGAATAGGTGTAGATCAAGAGCGTTTTAAGCAAGGTCAAGCTGTACAACAAGGATTTTGGACTTTAGCTGAAGGTTATAATTTAACTTGGAGTTGGCAAGCAGGGTATAAATTTGTTGTTTTAGAAGGGAACTATAAAGAAAACACTCAAGCTACAGCGTCTCCTTTTATGTTACATATAGCAAGTAGAGGAACTACGGTAGACTTATACAAGGAGGTAACCCTACCTATGGATATTGCTATTGTAAGCAAAGAAACGTCTCCTCAATTGCATATTAAAGTTGATGCTAACAAAATGCTAGACGGAAAAACAAAGATTAAATTATCTGAGGGCTCAACTATTATGGGAGGTGATAAAGCTTCAAATATATCTGAAAATTATACAGATATGTTCATGGTGCATCATGTTCATAATGCAACTCATCATTAACATTACGTAATTCAAAAGAATGGTATTTAACACCATTCTTTTGAATTGTTATACTAATTGATATTGATTAAGCTTAATCAATTGTAAAAATAATACGTAATGAAAAAAATATTGATAGTATTATTGGTATGTACTTTTCTTAGTTGTAAAAAAGATGAGGTATATACTAATGTAGAGCTTGTATTTGAAAAGCCCAGTAATTTTCCTGAGCCACATTATGATTTAAGTTCAAATCCTATTACAGAGAAAGGGTTTGAGTTAGGAAAGAAATTGTATCATGATGGACAATTATCTAGTGATGGTGTGGTTTCTTGTGCTTTTTGTCATCAACAAAAATTTGCTTTTACCCATCATGGTCATCAGTTTAGTCATGGTGTTGAAGATAGAAAAGGTAAAAGAAATACTCAGCCTATTCAAAATGTAGCTTTTCAAAAACAATTTTCATGGGATGGAGCAGCTTTTCATTTAGATCTCTTTCCGATAATACCAATTACTAATCCAGATGAAATGGATGAAACTGTAACGAATGTTATTGGGAAGTTACAAAAAGATAAAGTATATAAACAGTTGTTTAGTGAAGCGTTTGAAGATGGAAAAATAAATGCAGACAATACATTTAAAGCATTGTCACAATTTATGTTGATGATGGTTTCATCGAATTCTAAATACGATAAATATGTTAGAAAGGAAAAGGGGGGAGATTTTTCGAATGAAGAAAAAAAAGGATTAGCGCTTTTTAAAGAGAAATGCGCTTCATGTCATACTTCAGATGTATTTACAGATGATGCTTTTAGGAATAATGGACTACCTATTAATCCAGATTTGAATGACTTAGGAAGAATGACAGTTACTTTATTAGAAGAAGATAAATACAAGTTTAAAGTTCCCAGTCTTAGAAATATTGAGCTAACTGCTCCTTATATGCATGATGGAAGGTTTGGTTCATTAGTTTCAGTACTTAATTTTTATTCTAATGGAATTCAAGAAACACAAAATTTAGATCCTATTCTTAAAAGCACAAAAGGCATCGTTGGAATTCAATTAAAACAAGAGGAGAAGACAGCAATAATTGCTTTTTTAAAAACATTAACAGATGAAGAATTTATTACAGATAAGAGGTTTACAGAATAAAATAATAGTAGCACTTTTAATGTGTCTTTTATCAGTGAAATTAGAAGCAAACAATCCTTTTCCTAAATATTATACTTCATTTTTATATGATTGTGATGCCTGCGGGTGTAGTAACAATGGAGGAAGTTTAGGGCTGGGAGGAATCATTGATAATAATTTCATAGGGGTAAGATACCTACATCAAAAGTACCAATCTAAAGATGGTATTTTTAATAATTCACCAATGATAAATGAATTTTTTAATACAATACAGGTTTGGTCTAGAATTCCAATAATCAAAGGGTATTTAGAGGCTCAAATTTTTGTTCCTTTTCATTTTCACTCAAGAGAGTATATAAATAAAACAACAGGAATTGAAGGGTTGGGAGATCTCTCTTTTTTAATTAATTACACTGTTTTAAATAAAAAAAAGAGTAGTTATAATGAAAAAAAAGATGCGATTTCAACATCTAATCACTTACTAAAAGTAGGAGGAGGTATAAAGCTTCCTACTGGAAATTATGACGAAACAGTTAATAATTCAATTAACCCAAGTTTTCAGTTAGGTACTGGTAGTGTTGATGTAATTACCAATGTACAATATGTATATAAACATAATAACTGGGGAGTAACAAACTATCTTAATTATTATTTAAAAACTGCTAATAGTAAAGAGTACCAATTTGGTAACCAGTTTAACTTTAGTAGTACTTTTTTTTATATGTTCAAAGATGCCAGCAAAAATAATTTTGTTCCATCTCTGGGAGTATCAGGAGAGTTTTATGATAGTAATAAAGTTTTTAATGTACCAATTAAAAATACAAAAGGACATGCTTTATTTACAAGTTTTGGGGCTGAGTATAATACAAATAAGCTAACAATAGGTGCATTAGCAATGTATCCAATACAACAAAAGCTAGCACAAGGAACTATTAAAATAAAATATAGATCAAGCATCTATTTAAATTACAATTTTTAAAAAGAATGAAGAAAACATATTTAATGGTATGTATTACAATACTATTTGTTGTAATAAATACTTCAGCTCAAACTATTTTTAAAGGAAAAGTAGTTACAAAGCAAAAAGAATCTATTGTACAAGCTACAATTATATCACAAGAGAATAGAAAGAAAGGAACAATAACTGATTTCGATGGTAACTTTTCTATTAAGTTAAAAAATGGAAGTGTACAAGTATCAGCTATAGGTTATAAAACAAAACAAGTAATTTTAAAAGAAGGTTACAATACTATTGTTTTAGACGAGGATATTGAAAACTTAGAGGAAGTAATAATCTCGGCAAGTAGAGAAACACAAAAAAGACAAGAGGTTTCGGCTTCTATTGGATTATTAACAGCGAACCAAATAAAGGAAACGAAAGCATTTGGAATAGAGCAGCTGGTAAATCAAGTTCCAGGAGTTTTTATGAGTACTTCAAAAGCATCAAGTAATGAGCAACATTTTATGGCTACTCGATCTCCAATATCAACAAAATCATTGTTTTTATATGTTGAAGATGGTTTACCAATACGTCCAGTAGCAGTGTTTAATCATAATGCTTTGTTAGAAATGAATAATACGACCTTTAATAGAGTTGAGGTGTTAAAAGGGCCAGCATCTAGTATCTATGGAAGTGAAGCTATTGGAGGAAGCTTTAATTTTATTACTAAAAACCCTAGAAAGGAGTTTGGAGGTTCTATAGGTTTTCAAATTAATGATTTAGGACTAACAAGGTATGAACTTGAAGCTTCAACAACACTAAAAGAAAAGCATGGTTTTTATATTGGAGGGCATCATGTACGAAGAGATAATGGTATTGTAGGGCATTCTGATTATGAAAAAACGGCTGTTTCATTTAAAAATACAAATGAGTTTTCTGAGAGCTTACAATGGACAAATAGTTTAACATATATAAACTATCGCTCTGATATGTCAGGATCAATTTCTGAGAAAAATTATATAGATGGAAATTATAAAAGCAATCAAACATTTACTGAACGTGAGGCAAAAGCTTTTAGGTTTCGTTCTACGTTAAATAAATTTTGGAATGATCGAAATAAAACTTCTTTTAATTTTATGTACAGAAATAATGAAATGAACCAATTACCATCTTATAGAATTAAACAAAACAGAGTTGGGGGAGTTTTAGATGGAACTGGAAAAGGAGAAATTAACGCTAATAAATTTAAAAGTTATGTTGGTTTAATTCAGCATAAAATAGATTTTAATTTTGCTAATTCAAGTTTAATAATTGGAGCTACAACTGATTTTTCACCACAAACTTATCAAGCAGAAAACATTGATGTAACTGTTGATATAACATCTGCTCAAAATATAGATTATTCTATTAAAAATGGAGATTATATTTTAAAGTACGAAGCAGATATTTTTAATTATGCAGGGTATGCACAATTTGAAATGTCACCTTTACAAAATGTTAAGTTAACTGGTGCAATTCGTTATGATGGTTTTAAATATAAGTATGATAACAAAGATGAAGGGAATTCAGGAGTACAAGATACAAATGTAACGTATACTAATTTCTCACCGAAGTTAGGTGTTAATTTGAACTTGAGTAAAAATGCGGGAATATATTCTAATTATTCTAAAGGATTTACGCCACCACAAGTTGGAACTTTGTTTAGAAATGGGAAAAATACAACAGGAAATGCATTTTCTTTACAACCTGCTAAATTTCATAATTATGAAATTGGAGGGTATTTTATGATTCCTTCAAAATTAAAAGTAGATGTGGCTATTTATCAATTAGATGGAATTGATAGGTTGATTTCTATTAGAAATGATAACGGAGATTTTGTTCAAAAGAATGCTGGAAAAACACGTTCAAAAGGAGTTGAGTTAGGAGTTAAATATAATTTTATTCATAATTTATGGGTGAATTATAGTGGTAGTTATGCAACTCATAAGTATCGTTCTTTTTTTGATAATAATGTAGATTATTCTAATACTGATATGCAAACTGCACCTAAATATATAGCAACAACTTCTTTGAATTATAAACCTATTAATAATTTATTAGTAACACTTGAACATGAGCAAATAGGAAAGTATAATACAAGTTTTGAAGGGCAAGCCGTTATTGGTAAAGATGGATTAGGGAATTCAGTTTTTGGAACTTCTACTTATGATGGTCATCAAGTTTTTAATTTTAGAGCAAATTATACGTATAAGCAATTTGAAATTTGGGGGCAAGCCTTAAATATTTTTGATAAGTTGTATGCAGTAAGAGCTTCTTATAGTAAATGGGGTAAACAAAATACGTACAGTATTGGAAACCCAAGAGCATTTCATTTTGGAGTGAAGTATAATTTTTAAAGAATGAAATGAACGGAGTTGATATAGTTTAACTCCGTTTGTTTTTTTGGAATCGAATAAAATGAAAAATAGAAATTTGAATCAATGGTTGTGGAAGTGGCATTTTATTGCTGGTTTAATATCACTACCTTTTGTATTAGTACTTTCGGTGACAGGTGCTATTTATTTGTTTAATCCTAAAGTAGAAAAGGAGGTAAAAAAGAATATTCAACATGTAGTAGAAAAAGGTGAAGTAAAACATTCCTTTCAACAACAATGGAATGTTGCTATACAGCATATGAAAAAGAAACCAAGTGCAATGGTTTTGCCTGTAAATAGTGAAGAAAGTACAGAGTTTGTTTCAGGTAGATTTAGTCATAAAAAATCACTATTTGTAAACCCATATACTAATAAAGTATCAGGAAAGTTTTCATCAAAAGACACATGGATGTATAGGGTTAGAAAACTGCATGGTGAATTATTAGGAGGTAAAGTAGGAACAAAAATTATTGAACTAATTGCAAGTTGGATGATTGTACTTATTATTTCAGGTCTATATATTTGGTGGCCTTTTAAAAGAGGTGTTAAAGGTGTTTTTACAATTAGATACAAAGAAGGAAAAAGAATTCTTTTTAGAGATGTACATGCAGTATTAGGATTCTGGATTTCAGGGTTGTTATTATTAACCTTAGCAGGAGGTTTACCTTGGACAGATGTTTTTGGAGGTAATTTTAAATGGGTGCAAAAAGTAACCAATACAGGATATCCAAAAACATGGAATGGAAGAGGATTATCTTCAGCTATTGCTAATAAATCATTAACATTAGATAAAATGGTTTTTATAGCAAAACAGCAAAATTTAGAGGGTATAATAAGTATAGGACTACCAAAATCGTCCAAAAGCACATTTAGTGTATCTAATAAAACAAGTAACTTAGAAGCTCAAAAAATGTTACATTTTGATCAATATTCTGGTCAATTACTAAAGGCGCATAACTGGAGTGATGTAGGTATTTTAATGAGAGCAAGAATGTGGGTTATGGCATTTCACCAAGGACAGTTTGGAGCATGGAATTGGTGGCTAATGTTTGGGGTAGCCATTGCCCTTACATTAATGAGTATTGGAGCTGTTTTTTCATATTTATTAAGAAAGCAAAAAGGAAACTGGGGAATACCTAAAGTAAAAAAAGATTTTAAAGCGGGAGCAGTAGTTATATTATTTATAGTGTTGCTAGCAGTTTTATTACCTCTTTTTGGACTAAGTGTATTGTTATTGTTTATATATGAGTTAATGAAGCAAAGAAGATTTTTAGTAGCTAAAAAGTAAAAATATTTTTTTAAAATTAATAAAAGTTTAACGTAAGGATATTTAGATTTGTAGACGAATACGAAATAATCACATATACACAGAATAATGAAAAAATCAATTTTATCAATTATTGTATTTACAATAGCATTAGTATTTTCAAATGAAATAAATGCGCAAGAATTCCCAGGATTAGATAAAAGTCCTATGGATGCAGCGTCATATCCTTCAAGCTATAGAGTTTCTAATAAGAAGGTAAAAGTAATATATAGCCGTCCTCAGTTAAAAGGAAGAGGTTTAGATAAATTAGCGCCAGCAGGAAAAGTATGGAGAACAGGAGCTAATGAAGCAGCAGAAATTACTTTTTATAAAAATGTGAATTTTGGTGGTAAAGAAGTAAAGGCAGGTACATACACTTTATTTACAATTCCAGGAGCAACTAAATGGACTGTAATTTTAAGTACAGCTAAAAATGTTTGGGGATCATATTTTTATAAAGAAAGTGAAGATGTAGTTCGTGTAACGGGAAAGGTTTCAACAGCAAAAGAAAAATTAGAAGTTTTTTCAGTAGCTTTTAGTGGTGAAGGCGATAATTTTACCATGAATTTAGGTTGGGGGAAAACGATAGTTTCAGTTCCTGTTAAAGGATAATTTTTATAGAAAAATAAAAAGGGGTTAAAATTTATTTTAACCCCTTTTTTTTATGCGTTTATATTTTTCAGGATCTACTTCTTTCCAGTAGGGTTCATAAAAATCTCTTTTTTTCAGATTGTTTTTATTTACAAGGCGTGAAAATAAATTAGCTAAGACTTTTTTTTCAGATGATGACTCAGATAGTAAATCCGTTTCGTCTTTATCTAATATTATAATTGAGGAGTAAGTATATTTAAAGGCTTCATAACCATTAGTTATAATTGTATACTTTTTTCCATTTGAAAATAAATCTATATTTTCCCATATTAAAATGGGGTGCTTTATGTTATTTGAATATGTTTTTTTACTCCATTTTCCAAACTTATCATACATTACTTTATGAGTATCAAGTGGTGAACCTCCTATAAAACGTATTTCGTTATAAGAAGTTGTATCACTTTTATGGATAAAATTAAATTTTTCAAACACTACTTTATGAGTTGAAAAACAACTTAATAGAATAAAAAGTAAAAATGATAGATAAAAGTATTTCATAACAGTTTTTTAGCTAAAATAAAGCTTATAGATTATAAAAACAAAAATTGTTAAAATGTTTTGATAATCAGTGACTTATTGTTTGTAAATGTGTCAAAATAGTGTAAGTAGTAACAAATACATTTACTAGATAAATGAAACATAAAGTAAATCTCACCATATAAGAAAGAGGTCACTAAAAAGAAACATTTATAAGAACTACTTAACTTACAATTTTACCCCTTGATGCTCAATGGAAATCGCCATTGAGCATTAAACCTTTTAGTATACTCACTGTTACTATAATGTAAGAAAGAATAGATAAAATATTTCTATTCTATTGCTTTCGTTTATGACTAAAAATAATACGCTTAAGGAATTTTGTAAAAAATAATTAATAATTAAATAGATATTTGATGAGCCAGTATAACTGGAAGGGGAAATATTTTATAGGTAATATTAAATTTAAACATAGTACTACCTTTTATGATTTATCAAAATCAACTAACTACTTTTATTTAAAATCGTCTAGAATTTACTTTTAGACGATTTTTTATAGTATTGAAAACTTAATTTAAAGTTTGTTTTTACTTAAATGTAATACAAATGTTGCATTAAAACCAAAATGGAAATTACCATCATGAAAATTGAAGTTGTTTTGAGTTTGTGTAATAAAAGTATCCTCAGAAAAACTTCGAGCATTTGTAATTTGAAATTGCAAAAGTAAATGACTTAGCTCCCAGTTAACTCCAACCATAAATGGGTTGTAAGTTTTTATAGGTGATTTTACAGGGTTGGTTACATGGAAGTATTCAGAAACAATAGAAACATGTCCTCCTACTTTATACCTTGCTCCAAACCCTAAGGCAAATTGGCTTTTAGGTTGACCTTCAAGAATACTATTATTACGATTAATTAAAGTTGGTGTTAATTGCATAGAAAACTTTCTGTTAAATTTTCTGGCAATTAAAACTTGACTTGTAAAACTATAGATGTTTGAATCTAAAGTACTACTTCCGTATAATCCAGATGTAGCATTTTTATTCTTTCTAATAGAAGCTCCTTGAAAAAGGACAATGCTAAATGGGGATTTGTTAGTGTTTCTTTTTTGTTTAATAATTTTATACTTTAGAAAACCATCCGTAACCTTGTTAAAATTTGTATAGCCAGCACCAATTGTAAAGTCATCAGTAATAGCATAGTCTAAACCAAAGCGGATACTTACTTCATCTGCTAAAAAACGTTGCGTGTTCCCCTCTTTATGATTCCAATATCTACTATAAAGAGAGATTTCTAGAGCCCCTTTTTTTCTAGTTTCAATAGAATGGCCTAAACCAATTCTTGTAGTTTTAAAAGTAGCTATTGCGTTTACTGGCTTTGTTGGGTATTCCTTTTCTAGTTTAGTTAATAAACTTTGAGCGTTCATAGAAAACAAACCTGCTATAAAAGAAAAAGAGAATAAATATTTAACGATTAATTTCTTCATAAGGAAGGTATTGAAATTTGATTTTAACTGAAACAACTTTGGCAATATTATTAGATAAAATTGGAGGTATTTTAATCTCGAAATCTTTAACAACTAAACTAAATTCACCATCTAGATAAAAACCTATTGGTGTTTTATTAATAGATGTTTTTATAGAAATTTCTTTAGAAATACCACGAATGGTAATGGTACCTTTTATTAATTTAGTTTGAACTCCAGAAGCTAATGGATCAAAGTCAATGACCTTTCCTTCAAAAGTTGCTTTTGGAAAAACATCCGATTCAATATAACTTTCATTAAAATGCTCATGCATCAAGTTTTTCTTAAAAACAAAAGCACGCATTAACATACTTACAGCTATTTCTTTTTTTTCAATGTCTAAAATACTTAATGCTTGATTGTTTTTAGCTTCTATATTTTCAACAGAAGCATAAGAGAAAAATGAAACTTGCCCCTGCCGAGCAATAAATTGATTTTGTGCACTTATTTGAGTAAAAAAAAGAGCACTGAATAAGAAGAGTAAAAATAATTTATTCATTAATTTTAAAATCTATATAACAATCTAAAAGTATTACATCTTTTAAAAAACCTTTGCAAATTCCTTTTAAAGTTACTTTTTGATGTTTTTTTATATTGGTTAGTTTTTTTGTTTGACTTTTATGAATATCACAAATAATTCCAGAATTATTAGAGTTGCTACCTTCTAAAATAAGGGTAGTTTTATCGTTTAAAAAATTTATTTCTTTAACAATTCCAGTAACTTGTATTAGTTTATTGATGTATAAATAATCAGCTTTAGTTTCATTATGTATAAAAGCCTCTACTAATTTAGTTGATTGAATACTGATTTCAACTTTTGAAGTACTTGAATGCTTTTTATTAACAATCAAAAACTGATATGTAATTACTCCAATCAATAATAGGAATAAGAAAATAATAGCGAAAAAGAAAGCCTTTTTGGTAATCACATTTTCAAAAGTTAATTCTTTTTCAAAGAAAAAGAATTATTTCAAAATTACAGAACAAATCTACGTGAAAAGGTAATATTAAAAGTTGAAGAAGAAAAAATAAACACTAAAAAACCAATAATAGTAGTATATTTCGTTTTTTGAAAAGTAAAACATGAGAAAAGATAGATTGTATTTTTTAACGATTTTGTCAATAGCATTTGTCTTTTTAATAGTGGCAACTGTTGCCTCTAATTATTTTATAAAAGCGAGTGCTAATCAACTTATAGAGGTTCAAGTTGAATCTAGTAAAAGAGAAGCAAATGAAATAGCTAGGATGTTAGATTTTCAATTGTCTAATAACTTAGATAAAAATAAAGCTATTAAAAATCTTCAAAGAACGATCACTGAAACAAGTTCAGATAGTTGGTTTATTAGTGTGTTTAATTGGTCTGGGCAAAAGGTATGTCATCCTGATATCACTAAAATTGGACAAAGTGTTAACTCTAATTCAAACCTGTTGTCATCTTTAAAAGGAAAGAATAATTCTGATGATTTATATGAATTACTAGTTACTAGCTCTTCAAATACAACTCAATTAACTTCAGAAATAATTCACATAGCACCTACTAAAACTTCCGATCTTATTGTAGCAGCAAATGTAAATGTCAATAGTATTAAAGTTCAGATGAAAAAATTAAGAAGAAATTTTCACTTAATTTTTTTAATTATGGGGATTTTGGTTATTGTTTTATCCTCATTTGCAGTAAGAATAATTGGTAGTCGTTATGAAAAACAGTTAGAATTAACAAATTCTAACTTGACTTCAGAAGTAATGAATTTATCAAAATTGAATACAGATCTTGTGTCTTATAAAGAAAAAGTAGTAAAAGTTACTGAACAAGATAAAACAGAAGGAAATTCAGAAAAGAATAAAAATAGGATTTTAACGTACATGAGGAATGAGTTAGTACCTGTATTAATTAAAGACATAGCTTACGTTTATACAGAAAACACAATTACTTATGTGGTTTGTTTTGATGGTAAAAAATCTACATCGAACGCTAGCTTAGATGATATACATACTAATTTTGATGAATCTTTATTTTTTAGAGCAAATAGACAGTTTATTATAAATATAGCTTCTATTGATAAAATAATTAAATATGGAAAGAGCCAATTAAAAATTGTTTTACAATCAGAAACTCCAGAAGCAATTATTATTAGTAAAAATAAAGCAGCTGAATTTAAACAATGGCTTAACATTTAATAGTCTTACTTTATTAGTAATTACTTAAAAGTTTAACTCTTTTTTTTCCTCTTTAATTCTTTTTTAACCCCCTTAACTAAGTTTTAGGCTGCAAAACTTAATAAATAATACGTATTTCGAAGTGTCTTAAATCACTAATCCAAAATACAGAAATTATGAAAAGTTTATGTAATCAAATTGTTTTTATAGGAATTATAATACTCCTTGGGTTTACAAGCTGTAACTCTAATGACGATGAATTACCTAAAGAACTAACAATAGAAGATAAAATTGAATTGTTAGAAAAAGGAGACTGGTTATTGAAAGGATTTGAAAAAAATGTTAAACATACTTTTAATGATGGTAAAAGATCAACATTTTATGGAATAGATGGGGTATTTACAACTCCGATTCCAAGAGCATTTGATTACTATAAAACAAATGAGAAATTAACAATTAATTATGGAGGAAGTAACATTAAGAGTTATGAGGTTGAGTTTAGTTGTGAAAATACGATTGTATCTTTTTTTATTAATAAAGAGATTTTACAAGTACTTTATAAGGAAGGGTCTAATTATAAAACATGTATAGAGTAAAAATAATTTTAAGGGGAAAATATTTTTAATTCAATGTGATTGTCTTTCATAGGTAAGGTTGACAATAGTAGAGACGTCTACTTTTGTCAACCTTTTTAGGGTAAAAAAGAAAATATAAATTTAATACTGTTATAAAATTCAGTACTTACTTAGAATTGAATATCATAAAACTTTTATAATCCTCAAATAAACGTAAATTTGCACCTTTAAATAAATGTCGTAGTAATAGTAACGAGTTTGTTGTTAAAATCTAATTAATAGATTACTGCATTCTTTTGTTAATTATAACGATAGGAATAAATAAGAAGAATGCAATACAATCACCAAGAAATAGAAAAAAAATGGCAACAATTTTGGGCAAACAACCAAACTTTTAAAGCCAGTAATACTTCTGATAAACCAAAATATTACGTACTTGATATGTTTCCTTATCCTTCAGGAGCAGGATTACATGTTGGGCATCCATTAGGGTATATTGCAAGTGATATTTATGCACGTTACAAACGTCATAAAGGATTTAATGTATTGCATCCACAAGGATATGATTCGTTTGGGTTACCAGCAGAACAGTATGCAATTCAAACAGGACAACACCCTGCAATTACTACAGAAACAAACATAAAAACATACCGTCGTCAATTAGATAATATCGGTTTTTCTTTTGATTGGTCTCGTGAAGTGCGTACCTCTAGTCCAGAATATTATAAATGGACTCAGTGGATTTTTACCCAATTATTTAATTCTTGGTATAATAAAGATACTGACAAAGCAGAAGATGTTTCAACCTTAATTTCAAAATTTGAAGCAGTAGGAAATGCAAATATAAATGCAGTTTCAGATGAAGATATTGATGTTTTTTCTGCGGATGAATGGAAAAGTTTCTCATCAGAAAAACAACAAGAAATATTATTGCAATATCGTTTAACATTTTTATCTGATACCGAGGTAAACTGGTGTCCTGCTTTAGGAACTGTTTTGGCAAATGATGAAATTGTAAATGGAGTTTCTGAACGTGGAGGACATGAAGTGATTCGTAAAAAAATGACGCAATGGTCTATGCGAATTTCTGCATATGCGCAACGTTTATTAGATGGACTTCAAAATATAGATTGGCCACAACCTTTAAAAGATAGCCAAACAAATTGGATTGGTAGAAGTCAAGGTGCAATGGTTTCTTTTGATGTAGATGGGTACGATGCTAAAATTGATGTATTCACAACACGACCTGATACAATCTTTGGAGTGTCTTTTATGACGTTGGCTCCTGAACATGATTTAGTAACAAAAATTACAACAGCTGAACAAAAAGAGGCAGTTGATACTTATATAGAGGCAACAGCTAAACGCTCTGAACGTGATCGTATGGCAGATGTTAAAACAATATCTGGGGTGTTTACTGGGGCATATGCTTTGCATCCATTTACTGGTAAACAAGTGCCTATTTGGATTGGTGATTATGTATTGGCAAGTTATGGAACTGGTGCTGTTATGGCTGTTCCATGTGGTGATCAGCGTGATTATGATTTTGCAAATCATTTTGGGTTAGAAATTCCAAATATTTTTGCAAATGTTGATATTTCTGAAAAAGCAAACGATGCTAAAGACGGAATTAAATTAGCGAATTCTGATTTCTTAGATGGCTTAAATTATAAAAAAGGAATGAAAACCGTAATCTATGAATTAGAGAAACGCGGTTTTGGGTATGGAAAAATAAATTACCGTTTACGTGATGCTGTATTTAGCCGTCAACGTTATTGGGGAGAACCATTTCCAGTATATTATAAAAATGGAATGCCTCAAATGATTGAAGCAAAACATTTGCCAATTGTTTTACCAGAAGTTGAAAAATATTTACCTACTGAAGATGGAAAACCACCTCTAGGAAATGCTGAGGTTTGGGCATGGGACTGCGAAAACGCAAAGGTTGTTAGTAATGATTTAATTAATAACGAAACTGTGTTTCCATTAGAACTAAATACTATGCCAGGTTGGGCAGGAAGTTCTTGGTATTTTAACCGTTATATGGATTCGAATAATGATGGAGAGTTTGTAAGTAAAGAGGCGGTTGATTACTGGAAAGAAGTTGATTTATACATTGGAGGTTCTGAGCATGCTACAGGGCATTTATTATATGCACGTTTTTGGCAAAAATTCTTGTTTGACAAAGGTGCTTTACCAGTTGATGAGTTTGCTAAAAAACTGATTAACCAAGGAATGATCTTAGGAACGAGTGCAATAGTTTATAGAGTAAAAGGTTCCGATAAGTACGTTTCAAAAGCATTAAAAGAAGAATATGATACTGATGAAATAAGAGTTGATGTTAAATTAATAAATACTTCTGATGAATTAAATTTAGATGCTCTTAAGAAATGGCAACCTCAATTTGAAAATGCTGAGTTTATTTTAGAAGGGGATAAATATATAGTTGGAAGGGAAGTTGAAAAAATGTCTAAACGTTGGTTTAATGTTGTAAACCCAGATGACATTTGCGAAGAATACGGAGCAGATGCATTGCGTTTATTCGAAATGTTTTTAGGTCCTTTAGAGCAAACAAAACCTTGGAAAACCTCAGGTATTTCTGGAGTGTATTCTTTCTTAAAGAAATTATGGAAATTATATGTTGGTGAAAATGGAATTACTATTTCTGAAGATGAACCAACAAAAGATGAGTTAAAAACATTACATAAAACAATTAAAAAAGTAGAAGAAGATATTGAGAATTTCTCATTCAATACTTCAGTTTCTACCTTTATGATTGCTGTGAATGAATTAACTGCATTAAAATGTAATAAACGTGCTATTTTAGAGCCGTTACTAACATTAATTTCTCCGTATGCACCTCATGTTTCAGAAGAATTATGGAGTAAATTAGGACATGCTGAATCTATTTCTACAGTTAATTTTCCAAAATTTGAAGCTTCTCATTTAGTTGAGAGTTCTAAAAATTACCCAGTTTCATTTAATGGGAAAATGCGTTTTACGTTAGAGTTACCTTTAGATATGTCTAAAGAAGAGATAGAGAAAACTGTAATGGCGTATGAAAAAACGCAAGCTCAATTGCAAGGACGTACTCCTAAGAAAGTAATTATTGTGCCTGGAAAAATTATTAATATAGTAGGGTAGTAAAACACTGAACTACAAAGTAGTAAAACACCTTGGTTTATTTAATTAAACTAAGGTGTTTTTTTGTGATTAAAACTAAAAATATTCTCAAATTTGCACAAAAAATATTCTATGAAAAAGTTATCCTATAAAAGCTCTTGGCTGTTTTTATTAATACCTTTAGGTATTGTGTTTTTTGTACTTGTACCTGAGTTTGAAGGTAAATATACAAAGTATGCAGAAAAACAATTAACACTTCAAAATGATATTTATAAATTAGACTCTTTAAGGCAGTTACAACATCCTACTTCTAAAGATAAACATCTGCTAAAAAAGCTAGAAATTACGGTTCCAATACACACAAAAGTATATGGAAAAGAAAAGTTTCTCTATTTTAAAACTGGTGGAATGTTACTTGTTTTAGCATTTATGGGAATTGGTATGGTTACAACAAGTTATATTTCTAATAGAAATAAAACTTCCTCTAAAAACAAGCAAGTAAATTTTACTTTTAATGATTATACAAATGATGTTATAGGCGGGCAAATTTCATGGGAAGCTCTAGAAAGTTCTGGTAGTAATTTTGCAAGTGAAACATTTAAGAAAACTTCAAAAGGGTATAAAATTACGTCTAGTTCATTTACAAAGATATTTGCATGGAGTTTTTTATTAATAGGTTTAAATTATGTAGTGTTTTCTTTTTATGAATATTATCAGTTTAATACTAGTCCACTTACCTTTATGAAGGGAGGTAAGCTCTTTTTTACTTCTGGAGGGCCATTTTTATTGATAGGCTGTTTTTTAGCATTACTTTTTTCACCTAAAGTGCATATTCATACGCGTAAAAGAAAAATTATTGTAGGTGGCGAAATTCTGTCTTTCCAGCAAGTCTATGCCTTGCAAGTGTTGCAAAAATTCACAGAAGGAAGCAGTTCTTCAGGAAGTTACTTTTCTTATGAATTAAATTTAGTAACGAATAAAGGAGATAGATTTAATTTGTTAAATCATGGAGATAAACAATACTTATTGAGTGATATGATTAAAATAAGTAAATTATTAAATGTTCCTGTTTGGAATGCAGGAGTTGTATAATGCATTAAAGATGGTATATATGCTAAACTTTTAGTATTTTACACTCAAATTATAAAAATATTAGTGAACATTTTATCTTGTAATAATAATGCCCCTAATGCTCGTTATTTTTCATCAATAAATAAAATCCCTGATGAAATTTATAAAGAGTTACAGTGCTTAGATAACTTATATTTTAATCCCAAATATTTAGAAGCTTTAGAGAAAAGCAACACTCAAATCCAGTTTTTTTATATTGTTTTGTTAGATGATGCTAAAAAAGCAATAGGATTTTCTACCATACAAATTATAGATTTTTATTTAGATAGTGTTCAAAATGAAATGCAGTCAATTGTTGAGTGGGTAAAATGTATGGGTAGAAAATTAAAAGTTTTATCTTCTGAAAAACCATTTAAAATACTTACTTGTGGAAATACATTTGTAACTGGAGAGCATGGTATTTTTATTCACCCAAATCAAAATAAAAAGGATGTTTTACAACAGTTTGTGAAAGCATTATTACATTTTGTAAACCAAAACACATCATTAAAGAATGATATTGATGCTTTTATGATAAAAGATTTCATTAAAGAGTCACTTGTTATTACAGATGATTTACATAATGAAGGCTATTATTCTTTTAAAGTAGAGCCCAATATGGTATTGGAACTAGATAAAGACTGGGTGCTATTTGAAGACTATTTAGCTTCAATGAGAACAAAATTTAGGGTTAAGGCGAAGAAAGCATTAAAGCAAAGTAATGCTTTAAAAGTGAAAGATATTTCTGAAAATAATATAGAAAACTTACTACCTGAAATGACGAAATTATATAAAAAAGTGTCAAGTAGTGCTAGTTTTAATTTGGGAGATTTTAATTTAAATACATATAAAGTTCTCAAAGAAAATTTAGGAGATAATTACATTTTAAAAGGATATTGGTTAGAAACTAAATTAGTTGGATTTTTATCAGGAATTGTTAATCAAAATTCATTAGATGCTCATTTCGTAGGGATAGATTATAGTTTGAATAGACAACATGCTATTTATCAAAGAATGTTGTATGATTATGTTTCTATGGCAATTACTAAAAAACTAACTATTTTAAATTTTGGAAGAACTGCAAGTGAAATTAAAAGTTCAGTAGGTGCTGTTCCTCAAGAAATGACAATTTATTTACGTCATAAAAAAACAATACCTAATAAAATATTAAGTTTGTTTTTAAATAAAATAAAACCAACAGAATTTAAGCAAAAACACCCGTTCAAAGATAAAACGTTGATAGAAAAGTAGAATAAAAAGATGAAAGATACTCAGGAGTTATTAAATATATTAATATTAGAAGATGTAGGAGAAGGAAACTTTAATGGAATAAGTAAAGATATTGGAAGTCCTAATGTTTTTGGAGGGCAAGTATTAGCTCAGGCATTAAATGCAGCTTATAGAACTACTCCTAAAGAGCGTATTTTACATTCGTTACATTCATATTTTTTGGAAGCGGGAAATTTAGAAGTTCCAATTACTTATAATGTACAAACAATTCGTGATGGAGGAAGTTTTTCTACTAGGCGTGTGACTGCTCATCAAAATGATAAAACTATTTTTATATTAGCCTGTTCTTTTCATAAGATAGAAGAGGGGCATGAGCATCAAATGCCAATTAAAAAAGACATAAAACAACCAGAAGAATTGTTAAGTTGGACTGATATGTTAGATCAATTTGGAGCATTTTTACCAAAGAAAATGAAATCTTTTTTAAGTATTGAACGTCCTATAGATTTTAAACCTGTACAAATTGTAAATCCGTTAGATCAAAAAGATTTACCACCTATTGTTGATGTTTGGTTTAAGCTAAAAGGAGAGGTCGAAGATTTAGAATTAGCAGTAAAGCAACAAATTTTAACCTATATCTCAGATTATAATATTTTAACAGCTTGTTTGTATCCAAATGCGAGTAAAGCTCATTTTGGAAATACACAAATGGCTAGTTTAGACCATTCAATGTGGTTTTATCGTGATTTTGATTTTAACGATTGGATGCTGTTTTCTGTTGAAAGCCCAAATTCTTTTGGAGCTCGTGGTTTTGCCTGTGGTAATATTTACACAAGAGATGGTATTTTGGTTGCTTCTGTGGCTCAAGAAGGGTTAATGAGGCCTATGAGAAAATAAAGGTTTGTTTATTGATATTGACTATTTTTTTAATTTATTAACAATCATAGATTCACAAATAAGGTAACGAGCTATGTAATAAATTATAGTATAAATTAGTACATAAGCCATGTTGTAATCTAAAAACTTATTAAAAGCCATTAATATATCTCCTGTAATTATTAAGAACAACCCAAAAAGAAAGAGTTTGTTTTGGGTATTCATTTTATTTAAGTAATTAAGAAAAGCGAATAATATCATAATAGCTGATGTTATTCCTAGCGATATAAATATGTATGAAATTTCTTGTAAATAAGGTTTTAAAACAACATAAATAACTACAAAAACAAGTAAGCAAACCACAAAGTAAAAAGCAAGTGTTTTTAGGTTAGTTCTAAATAAAGCTCTTCTAGATATAATGATATATAAAATTCTATTTGCTATTAAAAGTCCGGTACCAACCATTAATAAATCACTGTCAAATATTAAAGAAGCATCTGAGGCTATTGAACAAAGAAGTACTAATACATACCAATAGTTTATTTCTTTAGAAGTGCTTAAGTATAAAAAAGATAAGAAAATCAAAGAAAGAAGTTTTAAAACTAATTCTATCATAGCATCATTATCTATAAAAAATAGGGATAATAGCGAAGCTATAAAATAAAGTATTGAATATTTGTTAGTTATAGATTTCATAAGAAGTGTAAATATAGAATTTTTATAACATGAAATGTTAAAATATTCTATTTGTGTTCTATAAGAAGCTTCAAATGAAATACAATTGCACAAAAAATCTTCGAAAACTGTTGCTTTCGAAGATTAATGTAAACATTGATTTTACTATTTTTTATTTTTTTATGAGAACAATTTTTTCGTTTTGTTTCGAAACAAGTTGCTTATAAAAATCTTTTAAAATTGAATAATACTGAGGTGAGATTATATTTGAATTAATCTGCAAAACTGACATTACTTTAATTTTGTTGCCTTTATGCATTACTTGAAATTTGAAAACACCTAAGTTTTCAGGTAAACCTATAGCTAAAGGTTCCGGAATAGATTGCACAATATATCCTTCAGGAACATTTATAGATACTGTATGTTTGTCTTGCCATGGTAATCCAAAATCAACTGGGAAGTTACGCTCATTTGATTTAAAAGGGTTTTCTTTTTGAGTTAAGAAAAATAATGGAGTAATGTATATTTTTTCATTTATACCTTCTACAAAATCATCTCCTTCAAATTTAAAAGATTGAACAATATTTTTTGAAAGAGCAGTTTTATTGAGGCTTTTAAAATCTTCAATTTCAATAGTATGTTTTCCTTCAAGTGCTGTAATTATATCTTCTTCTTTCTTAATGTTGTTTTTGTCTCGATACAACATCGCAACATGATCTGTGTAAACAGTTCTTAACATTCCATTAATAGAGAAATCGTCATTTATTTTTATATACAACGTATTTGTTTC
>JBELFC010000018.1:35736-37045 GCA_042093175.1 Tenacibaculum sp.
ATTTGTTTCTTTTGCATGCTTTTTAGGAATTAAACTAACCCAGTTTGAAGTTCCGTTTTTATGTATTTCCCTTCCATTCCAATTTAGGCATCTTATAGGTAATGTGTTGGGAGTTGAATATTTTTCAGAAGCGTCTAATAGTATATATGATTGGTCTGGGAAATTTATTTTGCTAATTACATAATTAAAACCTTTAAAAGTAGGGAATAAAGGAGTTCCGTTAAATCTAGTGCTTACTAAAACTGGGTTTGCATCAAGACCAATTGATCGTAGCATTCCGGTTAGCATTAAATTAATTTCAGCAACATTACCTGTACCGTCTTTATATGCTTTTTTAACGCCTTTTTCTGTATACTTTCCGTAATAATCATTCCATTTTACCTTGTTTTTAACGTGGTTGAAAATTAATGCTATTTTATCAGTATCGTTTTTAGCATCTTTTAAAACCATAGTTAAGTCATCTCTAAAATATCGATCTTTTTCTATTTGATCACCAAAACTTGTTGATTTGTAAATTCTTTTTGATACGTCTTCCCAACTTGTAGAGAAATTTCTATAACGAGAGTTTGGAAACCTTGTTCCAGACAATTCAAATTCCATACCTCCACGGTAATTTTCAATATTATTTACATAGGGTTCATTATCTTTTATTGCAGGAATATCAGTTTTAATAAACGTGTAAATGCTAGATCTATAATCTACTCTATTCGTTGAGAAATTTGAACTAGTAGTACCTGTACTTCTAACTTCTCTTTTGTTTGTAAGTCTAATAGATTTAGAAGCAAATGTTTCTTTAAAAGGAATAGCATAATATCCTTTGTTTCTTTTATTGTAAATATAGTATTCAGGAATTTCCACCTTACAGTATAATTGTTTAACAGGTATGTTATATTGGAAGTTTAATGTTTTAATAGAGCGTGAAGGTGAAATTATTTTGTACTTAAGATCAATAATAGATCCTTCTTTTATCTTTGGGAATGTTATTTTTTTTTGACTTCTATATTTACTTAACTTTTCATCAAAAATGTTTTTTCTAGAGACCTTTTGTTTTACTATTTTACCATCTTCAATATTAAATGTATATGCTTTTAGATTGGTTACTTTTTCTTGATCTCCAGAATCAGGTTTGTAATAATTTATTTTTTTAACAGCATATTTAAAGCCTTCTTTAGTGTAAACTTTAACTCTGTCATGAATTTCAGTCACAATAATAAATCCATTATTAGAATCGTATTCAAAAAAGGTTCTTCTTTTTTTATATAAATATGCAGCTTCAGCTGTTGAATCAATAGGGTGTGTTTTCTCTGTT
>JBELFC010000019.1:0-36893 GCA_042093175.1 Tenacibaculum sp.
TAGTAATATCTATATTTAACTCAGTAAAATATCAAAAATCAAATTATATAAACAGTACTAAATACAACTCCAATTTATATATTGACGATAGAGAATATGAAAATTTAAGAATTAAAGAAAATGATTTTGTAAGAGTTGCCAGTATTCAATCAAAAGTAATAACAGATCCATTCATTAAATTTTTTAAAGTTTTTAATGATAATGTTGAAGATAGAATTTATGCTTTCAACCCTACTTTAAAACCTTTAGAAGATAATAGAGGTTTTAAAACTGGTATTCGTATTTATAATAACAAATCTATTTCAAGAAAAAAAAGGGATAGTTTGGCTATTAAATATATAGAAACAATTAATAAAATGTATATCATTAAAATAGATACTACAGAATATAACCCTGATTTTTTAATAAGCCGTAACAAGCAAAATCAAGTTGGTTTTGAAACTTATTTACCTACTAAAGAACTTAATGAAGGTAAACATATTTTAAGACTGAAACGAAAGCTAATAAAAAAACAAGATACTTTAAAAATTTTAGAGTTAACTATACCTTTTTGGTATTTTAAACAATAAATCATGAAAAAAATAGTACTCATATTAATATTTCTATCAACAACTATTAACGCACAAACTGATTCTAAAATTTACGACATCATTAATAATGTTTCTGCAAATAGAATAAAAAAAGACATAAAAACTCTTACGGAATTTGGAACTAGAAATACCTTTAGTGATACTATTTCAAATACTCGTGGAATTGGAGCTGCTCGTCGTTGGATAAAAGCACAGTTTGAAACTATTTCAAAAAACTGTAATAATTGCTTAACCACTTTTTATCAAAAAGATTTCGTTACTAAAAAAGGAAACAGACGTGTACCGCATGATGCTTGGGTAGTAAATGTTGTAGCTATACAAAAAGGAACAAAGTATCCTAATAGGTATATTATTATGAGTGGAGATATCGATTCACGTGCAAGTAATACAATGGATTTCACTACCGATGCTCCAGGTGCTAATGATAATGCTTCAGGTATGGCTGGAACTATTGAAGCCGCGAGGGTATTATCTAACTATAAATTTGAAAGTAGTATTGTTTATGTAGGTTTATCGGGTGAAGAGCAAGGGCTATTTGGAGGTGCTGGATTAGCTAAATATGCTAAAGAGAAACAATGGGATATTATAGGTGTTTTAAATAATGATATGATTGGTAATATTAAAGGTGTTGATGGTGTTATTGATAATCGAAGTTTTAGAATATTTTCAGAACCAGTTCCTGCAAATGAAACAGAAAGACAACGTAGAGCTAGACGTTTTTATGGTGGCGAAGTAGATGGGATTTCAAGACAATTAGCAAGATATATTTATAAAACTACTAAAACATATATGCCAGAAATGAACCCTATGATGATTTATCGATTAGATAGATTTGGTAGAGGAGGTCATCACAGACCGTTTAACGATTTAGGCTTTGCTGGAATTAGAATTATGGAAGCTCATGAAAACTATACACAACAACATCAAGATATAAGAACTGAAAACGGAATTCAATATGGTGATACTTTTGAACATGTTAATTTTGAGTATGCTAAAAAACTAACAGCTGTAAATGCAATTACTATGGCTAGTTTAGCCTTGTCTCCTCCTAGTCCAAAAAATGTAGGTATTGGTGGTATTGTAGAAGCCTCAGTAAAATTACAATGGGATAAAGTAGAAGGCGCTAAAGGTTATAAAATTTATTGGAGAGATACTACATCACCAACTTGGGATCATAGCAGGTATGTTGGTAATGTTAATCGATTTTTATTAGAAGGGATTGTTATTGATAATTTTTTATTTGGAATTGTAGCAGTTGGTAAAAATGGACACGAAAGTATTGTTTCATTTCCTTCAAAAATTGTTAGAAAATGGTAGAAAAACCATTATTATATTTTAAAACTGACTCCGAATGGCGTAGTTGGTTACTAGAAAATCATACTAAAAGTACTGGTATATATCTTGTTTTATATAAAATAGAAACTAAAATACCAAGTATGCGTTGGGAAGAAGCTGTCAGAGTTGCCCTATGTTTTGGTTGGATTGATTCTACCGTTAAAAGTTTAGGCAATGGTAAGAGACAGCAATACTTTTGCCCTAGAAAACCCAAAAGTGTTTGGAGTAAACTAAATAAATCTTACATAAAGGAACTGGTTAATAATAATCAAATGCACTCATCTGGGTTACAAAAAATCAAAATTGCAAAAAGTAACGGATCCTGGGAAGCACTAGATGATATTGATAATTTAATTATTCCTACTGATTTACAAATTGAGTTTGATAAAAATAATAAAGCCTTTAATAATTATCTAAACTTCGCTCCTTCTTATAAAAAAAACTATTTATATTGGTTACATCAGGCTAAAAGAGAAATAACACGTCAAAAAAGAATTAAGGAGATAATACAATTTTGTGAAGCTAACAAAAAGCAACGATAATGACTAAAATATTGATAACTGGTGGTACTGGTTTAGTAGGTAAACATTTACAAGAAGTTTTAAAAAAGAATAATCATGAAGTTTCAATACTAACTAGGAGTCCTAAAAAGAGTAATGAATTTCGTTGGAATATAAAAGAAGGGTATATTGATGAAAAAGCTTTTGAAAATATTACACATATTATTCATTTAGCCGGCGCAGGAATTGCTGATAAAAGATGGTCAAAAAGTCGTAAAGAAGAATTAATTGATAGTAGAGTTCAATCTGCTAATTTACTATTTGAATATAGTAAAAAATTGAATATTCAATTAGAAGGATTCATTTCAGCTTCTGGTATCGGTTATTATGGAGCTATCACTTCTCAAGCTATTTTTAAAGAAACTGATGCTCCTAAAAACGATTTCATTTCAAAAATTTGTATTGAATGGGAAAAAGCTGCCTTACAATTTAAAACTCTTGAAATACCTGTTACTATTTTACGAACCGGTATTGTTCTAACTAAAACTGGAGGCGCTTTAAATAAAATAAACACACCACTATTTTTAGCCAAATTAGGTAGCGGAAAACAATATATGCCTTGGATTCATATTGAAGATTTATGTGCTCTATATGCAAAAGCAGTTAATAACAATACCTTTACTGGTATATTTAATGCGTCTGCTCCTGAACATCATACTAATACTTCTTTTACAAAAACATTAGCAAAAGTAACTCGTAAACTATTGTTACCTTTTAGTATTCCTTCTTTTGTTTTGAACCTTATTTTGGGCGAACTTTCTGTTATTCTTTTAAAAGGAAGTAAAATATCTCCCGAAAAAACATCCCAATTTTATTCTTTTAAATTTGAAAAATTGAACAATGCTTTAGATGATTTGCTATAAAGAAGAAAGTTATTACTCTTCTTCTATAACATTTTTAACTCTTCCTACAATACCTGATTCTAACTGTACTTTTATTCCGTGTGGGTGATTTGGTGATTTTGTTAATAATCTACTTACAATACCTTCCGTTAACTCTCCAGTTCTTTGATGGTTTTTCTGTACTACTTCAACAATACTACCAATCTGAATATTTTTTCTATTTCTACCGTCTTTCATATGATTCTTTTACTTTACAAAAGTAAAAGAATCAGTGACAAACTATTAAATAAAGTTATAAACTATTCCAAATATCAAGATATATCTTCCAATTTCCCGCTACTTTTTTCCAAACGATTACATATTTTCCTTTCCAACTAGTTTCTTTTCCATCTTTTTTAACTGTAGTTCCTTCATATATCCCATAATCATATGCTGTATTTTTAACTATTCGTATTTCATGTTGCGTTATCTTATGGTTTATTGTTTTAATACCTTCTGGAAGTGTCCAATACTTTACTATTGCTTTTTTCCCTTCTAATATGTTACCTCCTTGAGGAAATATTTTTGCATCTAAAGTATAGCACTCTCCAATCATCTTATAATTAGAAGTATTTACATATTTGGAAAAGTTTTTAGTGTTTTTTAAAATTTGTTTTATCTGTTTTTCTTTTCCTATGTATGTTTGGCTATTTGCTACATTGATAGAAAGGAAAAGTAAGGATATATATATTAATAGTCGCATTGTATTTATTTATTTGATGTTTTCTGTTTTCTATAAAATATCTTATTTACTACTTTCCATTCCCCATCTATTTTTAATAAATTCATATAATCTATAAATGTAAATGATGGATATTCAATTTCTAATTTTGCATTTGCTGTATTTCCAGAAACGTTTATATAAGAAATTTGCGTTTTTCTATTTTGCTTAGGACCTTCTTTTATAACCCTTTTAAAAAAATTAAGTGCATTCACTTCTTTATATGTTCCATTGGAAATGAATTTCATTGTTGCATTTTTATGAAATGCTTTTTTTAAAGTTTCAAAGTCATTATTAGTTCCACCTTTTAAATAATAAGAAACTGTCTTTTCTACAAGCTTGTAATCCGATTCTTGAGCAAAGCTATTCATTGAACTTATAATACAAAGTACTATTATGATAATTCTTTTTTTCATGTTTAAATTGTTTTAATTTTTATTGAAGTATACTATTTTTCTAATAATTCTATCACTTTTTGAGCTACCGATACTGTAGCCGAAGGATCTTGTCCTGTAATTAACCTTCCATCAACTACATAATTATTATCCCATCCTTTTTTAGAATATGTAAATCTCCCTCCATTTGTAACTATACTTTTTTCTATAGAAAAAGGAAATGTTTTATAATAAGAAGCTGTTTTATTTTCAAAAATATCAGGAAAACCGTTTACTTCTTTCCCTGCGTACAAAAACGTTCCATTAGATAATTTTAAATTTACAATTCCGGCAGTGCCATGACAAATTGCAGATATAATACCATTCTTTTCATAAATAGTTCTTGAAAGGTTTTGAATTTCTTTATTTTCGGGGACTCCAAACATTGCGGAACCGCCTCCACTGTAATAAACAGCCTTATAGTTAATTTCAACAACATCTTCTGGGACTAATGTGTTCTTAAGTAAATTCATGAAATCTGAATCATATAAATACTTTTTTTGAATAGAATCAGATGTCTTTATATAACCGATAGGAATCGTACCTCCTTTCGGACTTACAAAGTCTATTTTATAACCTTTCTTCTTAAAAACATCATATGCCAAAACAATTTCTGAGAAATGATTAGCAGCATTTAATTTTGTATTTCCATATGTATGTTGATTTGATACTATAAAGAGTATTTTCCCTTTTTCATTTGTTGATGTTTTACACCCTAGTAAAACCAGAATGATTAATAACAAAAAGATTGTTTTTTGCATATTACCTTAATTTATCGCAATATGCATTCTTTCCTATAAAAAAAGGTTTTCAATTATAAATCCGAACTACCAGTATGTAAACAAGAACTTTTAATTTTCACTATTTTCTTTTTTATATTTAGCTGGTGTAGTTCCTGTTACCTTTTTAAAAGTCGTAAAAAAGGTAGATTTAGAGTTAAATCCGCAATCATATCCAATTGTTTCAATTGTATATATTTTCTCAGATACTAATAACTGTTTTGCTTCTTCTATTCTAAGTTCATTTATAAATAAAGAAAATGATTTTCCTAAATTATCATTCAGAAGTTGTGACAATTGATGAGTTGGGATTTTTAGTTTTTTAGCAATCTCTGATATTTTTAAATCAGGATTTTTAAACAATTTTTCTTCTTTAATAACTGCTAATTTTTTAATGATTGGTTTAACTTCTTCTTCATCAAACTTTTTATTTTCATATTTAATTTTTTCTTCAAAAAACAAAGTGCTTTTATTTCTTTTAAATACCCATAATAATAGTAAAAGATAAAAAACAAATGAAAATGACAATGCTCCTACAATATAAGATGTAAAAGACCCTATATTATAGGATAACCATATTACTAATACTCCTATAAAAATACTTAATAACCATATTTCAATTTCTTTAAGTTTAATCGACTTATTAAATACATTTTTTATAATATACTTTAATTCTATTCCTGCTAAAAGAATATAAATTAACCATTGTATATAAATAATTTTAACAATAAATCGTGACCATAATTTTCTATGCTCTAAATAAGGATACAGTATTCCTAAAACTATTAAAATAATAGTAAATGGAATAATATGTAACCTCCATTTTTTAGTTTTGCTTTCTTTTATTAAGGAAGTTATATACAAATACAAAGCAGGGCCAATTAAAACACATGCAGAGAGCCCTATTTGTATAAAAACACTTGACAGATTTGGATTAAAATATAAAAACACTGATTTAATAATTCGAATACTTAACACTAATAGTAATAATGATAAAAAGTAATTTGAAAATTTCTTGTGTTTTGTAGAATACGCAAAATAAAAACTTAATAAAAGTCCATTAAATGCTCCTAAAGCACTAAAAAAGAATAATAATTGACGTTCAAAATCCATTAATGCTAAAGTAAAAAACGTTTGGTATTTACCATAGTATTCCTACAATTAAAATTGAACTAGTATATTAATACACTCTATTTTATTTAAACTATAACATAAATAAAATAGAGCGTTGATTAAAGTAATAACAAGACTATTTCATAGTTGCATTTATTATTTCAATTGTTTTTAATGAAACTCCCTTTGACGATAAATAATTTTGCCCAGTTATTAACCTTCCGTCTACTTCAACATGAGCTTTCCCAGGTTTAGAAAATTGAAATTTCCCACCTCTTTTCTCAATCGTTTGTTTAATTAAAAAAGGAAAGGTTTTAAAATAATCTTTAGTTTTGTTTTCATAATCGTCAGGGTATCCGCTAACATTTTTACCATCTATTAAATATTTCCCATCTTTAGTTTTTAAATTAATAATACCTGCTGTACCATGACATACTGAAGAAACAATTCCTTTATGCTTCTCATAAATTTCCATTACAATAGTTTGTATCTCCTTATTTTCTGGAACACCAAACATAGCACCACCTCCACCAATGTATTGAACCGCTTTATATTTTGAAGCATTAATTTCTGAAGGTGATTTTGTGTTTTTTAAAGCATTCATAAAATTAGCATCGTATAAATATTTTTTACTCTCACTATCAGAGGTATTAATATATGCCAAAGGGACTGCTCCTCCTTTTGGACTTAAAAAATCAACAGTATATCCAGCTTTTTTAAAAACATCATAGGCATTTACAATTTCTGAAAAACTATTTCCCGTTTTTAATTTTGTGTTTCCGTAAAAATGAGCATTTGAAACAACAAATAAAACGGCTTTTTCTTCTGGGTCATCAACCTTTGTTGCTGTTTTACTAATAATTTTCCAACTACCATTAGATTTCTTTAACAAGAAAAGGTCAATATAAACCCATTTCCTTCCTGGACCGGCTATTTCAACTTTAGCTGTAGCTATATCTTTCACTACCTCTACAGATAATATTTTACCATCACGTCCATTAAATTTTCCTTTTATTGAGTTTTTAAAAAAACCAGTGTATTCCTTTGGAGTATAAACCTTGAAACCATCTCTTCCAGTAAGGTATAAAGTTGCATTTTCAGCAAAAGCACTTTCTAATAACTTTAATTTATTATAAGAACTTCCTTCAATATAGTTTTGTAATCTTTTCTTTACAAGTAAATTTTCTGTTTCTGTTTGCGCTTGTAGTATTTGAAATACTAAAAATAATACTACTAACAAGGTGTATTTTTTCATGACTCTAATTTTAGATTTTCAACAAACCTATATAGAGAGTCCTAAAAATTGGTTATAAGTTATAATTCAAGTGTCCAGAATTATAATTTTGGAATAAAATATCACGAAAATTCCTTTTTATATTCAGAAGGTGTTTTACCTGTAACCCTTTTAAACGTTGCATAAAAAGTAGATTTAGAACTAAACCCAGCTTCAAATCCTATAGCTTCTAAAGTTATTTTAGTTTCTTCTTTCAATAACTTTTTAGCTTCCATAATTCGGTATTCATTTATGAATAATGCAAAGCTTTTTCCTAAATTATCATTCAACAATTGTGATAATTTATGTGAAGTAATATTCAATTCTTTTGCTATATCTTTTAACTTAATATTACTATTCTTATAAAATTGTTTTTTCTTTATCACCTCATGCAATTCAATAATCAACCTTTCAGCTTCATTATTATCTATTTTCTTTGAAACATATTTTTTAGGAATATCCTTGAAAATAGTGTCTCTATTTTTTTTAGACATAAAAAAGAAAAGCAATCCGTAAAAAACTAAAGAAAAAGCTAATGTTCCCAAAAAATACATCCAAAAATAACCAATTAAGTAAGCTAAATAAATTAATACATTTCCTAGAAAAACAGCAACCAACCATAACTCAGAAGTGGAACATTTTAAACTTTTGTTGAATATTTTTTTATAGATATTTTTTAAAACAACCCCAGAAAACAGAATATATATTCCCCAAATCGTGTAAATAACTGTTACAAAATCTCTCCAAAACTCTATGTTTGTCCTATAAGGTTTAAGCACCCCAATAATAACGACAATAAAAAAGAGACTTAAAACATGTACTTTCCATGCAGTAGGTACTTTCTTTTTGTTTTCTACAGAGGATTTTAAATAATAAAATAACGAGACTCCAATTAAAAAACATGCTGAAAGACCTATTTGCATAATTAATAAATCTTTGGTTTCACTAAAAAGAGAGTATACTGATTTTCCTATCCTAATAGATAACATTAAAACTAGAAATCCAAATAATGTATTTTGTGTTCGCTTTGGTTTTCCCAAAAACAAAAAATATACACTTACAAGAAATCCATTAAAAACTCCTAGTGAGCATAAAAAAAACAAGATTGAATTATCAAAAGTCATTTAATGTTATTTATAATGCTTTCAAAAATAACAAAAACACTTGATGCTCTCAAGTGTTTTATTAACCTAAAACTTTTTACATTTTAATACACTCAAAAGTTTTCATTAAAAATCAAACCTATAATTCATTTTAAAAGCTACTCCCCAATTGGTTCTAGTAATAGTTTTATTAAAATTATCGGTTACTACCAAATACACATACGATAATGGTTTATACTCCCATTGTAACCTACTGCTCACATTAAAATTATCTCGCTGTGTGTTATACTGAACATACGTTGTCCAATTTAACCGATTATTAAAAAATACTTCACCTGTAAATCGAGTTAAATGAAAAGTTTCTTTTCCTAATAAATCTAAATCTATTTTATTAACATCGTAGTTGAATTGTAAATTTGCAAAAGGTAGTAGTTGATAGTTCAAATAGGCACCTGCTGCTACTCTAGTTCCCGTATAGTAATTTCCTTTTTGTACATTAAAACGATATCTAAATCTTTGATTATTTGCTGAGTTATACCCTATCTTAAGAATACCGAAATTATATGTACCTGGTATTAATGCATTTCCGTTACCTAATGGATCAAAACCGTATTTTAAATCAACATAATCATGTTTAAAAACATAATACAAAGCTGATAAGTTTTTAAAAAATAGAGCTCCATTTAAAAAGTGTGATGACTGACTTACAGTTCCACTTTCATTAAAATACGTATTATTATTATAATTTAAATAACGAATGGAATTTAACGCTTTAGAGTTTTCATAAAATTTTTCAAACCTAACACTTCCTGTTGTCTGGGTATATCCTTCTCTAATTACTATATTATTTACCGCATCAAAATTATATAACCTTGGAGTAAATCCAACATCAGTAATATAATTTTTACCTACATTTTTCATTGCTGCACTCCAACTAAAACCTCTTTTATTAAACCATATCGCAGCATTATAAAAGTTATTATCTCCAGAAACATCATCATTAAAACTCTTCCCTAAATTTGCTATTCCAGTCCATTTATTATTATCAGATTTATAATTCACATTAATTCCTGCAACTCGATTATAATCGTCTATAAATTCAAAACCTGCTGTTTCTTGTCTATTAATAAAAAAACCTGTCGCTGTAAAATTTTTAGACAATTGTTGTTCAGCTACAATAGCCCCATAGTTTTGAGATTGAACACTATTTTCTTTTTCAGTTTGAACATTTAAAACTCCAATTCTTGTTTTAGGTGAAACATTACCAGATAATTTTAATCCAAATTGAATTGGACTTTTTGAGCCTATACGCCTTGAATAAAAAGGATTAACCCCACTTACCCCCAAATTTGAAAACAAATCAGCATTCTCAAGGAAAAAGTTACGTCTTTCAGGGAAATTCACTGCAAAACGAGTAAAGTTTGTTACTTGCTGATCTACATCTATTTGGGAAAAATCTGGATTTATAGTAGCATCAAATTTTAGTGATGAAGTTATATTATACTGTACATCCAAACTTGGCTTATATGTAGTATTACTAGTACTATTTTTAATATCATTTTGATTATTAATTGTTAAAGAAGGTGTAACAGTAAAACGTGATGGAGATATTTTTGGTAAGTTTTCAATGGTAAATTTTTCAGTAAATCGTAAATCAAATAAACGATAATTCCTTTTCACATTTTTTAAAATAGTCCATGAATTAATTTTAATATCTCTCACATAAAATTGAACCCCAAAAACAGTATTATTTTTATTAAAATTTAAAGACTTCAAGGGGATTGCTATCTCATATTGCTTTTGTTTTCCATTCATAAATGCTTTTGCTTTCCATACTGTACTCCAACTTGTACTAAAATCATACCCTTCATTTACCCGTTCAACAATTCCATCAATTTGTGTACTGTAGCTATTTACTGAAAAATAATATGCGTTTTGCTGTTGATTTTGAGTATCTAAAACCATAGCAAATCCATCACTCAAACCTATAGGAGTATCGCGTTTTAATGAACTTACTTGTGTTTTTGCTGTACTATCATTATAAATTAAACTCACAAATAAATATTCTCCATTATGAAACATTTTTACCGATGTTTGATTGTTTGCTAAACCAATATCAGTTGGCGCATAATTAAAAAACCCTGTATATGTAGTCAATTTATTCCAAGTTTTCTCATTTAATTTACCATCAATTTTAATTTTAGCATCTATAAATTTAATAGTTGGTTGTTGAGCAAAACTATTTACTATGAAGCTTAATAGTAATAAAGTCAGAAAATTTTTCATTTTTATATTTTAAGTTTTATCAAAAGTATTACTGAAACTAACACCTCATAAAATAAGTAGACAAACTCAGCTTTAACGCAACTAGAAAGTGCTTTTAATTTCAAATTTTATTTTATCTTCATAAACTACCTATACAGCATCTTCAAACTCTATTTCGGCAATTTTAATGGTGAAATAGGAGCTATAATTGTATTTTAGCTAACTGTATGATTATTTTTAAAAACAAATACCTTTTTTCTAGTACCGTATTTTTTAAACATATATTGTTTTGGTTATGTGTGCTTCTATATTTTATGTTCTCCTCAAACATTACCAACTTTGGCGGAGGATATATGCAATTATTTCATTCTACATTAAAAATTTTAATTCCTCAAATAATTACTGCTTATACTTGTTTGTTTGTTTTGGTTCCAAGATTTTTAAACACAAAAAAAACAACACTTTTTATAATTTGGGTGGTACTTTTATTAATATTTATGTATGGGTTTTATCTGTTTTTACATATGTTTTTATACGAACCTAAATACATAAAATTTTATAATGAAATTGCTAAAAAATATGCTGAAGAAACATACTTTGAACGGCTTTTAAATTTTTCAGCTTTTTTAAGTAAGTCTATTAAATTCTTAACTCCTGCTACATTGTTGTTAATGACTAGGTTTTATAAAAATCAGCAAACACTATTAAAACTAAACGAACAAAAAAAGACGGCTGAATTAACCGCTTTAAAACACCAACTGAATCCACATTTTTTATTTAATACATTAAATAATCTTTATACGTTAGCATTAAAAAAATCTGACCAAACACCTGAGGTTATTGAACGATTATCTGATATTTTAGACTATATGCTATATCGTTGTAATGATACTTTTGTGTCACTTCTGAAAGAAATCGAACTTATAGAAAATTACCTTTCATTGGAAAAAGTTAGGTATGGAAAACGGGTGCAAATTTCTTTTGAAAAAAATATTCAACAAGATGTAAAAATAGCTCCATTGTTATTACTTACTTTTATTGAAAACTCTTTTAAACATGGTGTCAGTCAAGAATTAAAAGAGGCTTTAATATCAATTAAAATTAGTTTAAAAAACAATCAAGTTATTTTTTATATAAAAAATTCGAAACCCAATATTAGTTTAGAAAAAAACACTGAAGATTGCATTGGTTTAAAAAATATAAAAAAACAATTAGAATTAATTTACCCTGATAACTATTTATTAAATATTGATAACTCCAAAAAGTTTTATTCTGTAACTTTAAAACTACTAGCTAAATAATGATTTATAAATGTTTAATAATTGACGATGAAGAATTAGCTAGAGAATTAATTGAAACTCATGTTTCTCAATTACCTAATTTTAAATTAGTAGGTTCTTGTGCTAGTGCTATTGAAGCTAGTAGTCTTTTACAACAGCAATCTATCGATTTACTCTTTCTGGATATAGAAATGCCTGTTTTAAAAGGAACTGACTTTTTTAAAAACCTAGTAGAAAAACCTAAAGTTATTTTTACTACTGCATATCGAGATTATGCATTAGATGGTTTTGAATTAAACGCCGTTGATTATTTATTAAAACCTATTTCTTTCTCTCGATTTTTTAAAGCTATTGAAAAATTTAAAATGCTTCATTCTCCAATTAAACAGCTTTCCGAAAACATAACAGTACCTATAGTTAATGAATCTATTTTTGTAACTAAAAATAGAAAAAAAATAAAAATTACTTTTACTGATATATTATACGTAGAGAGTTTAAAAGACTACATAAAAATTCATTTAAAAAACGAATCTCATACTGTAAAATTTAGTATTTCTGCTTTTGAAAAAGAATTAGATAATCGATTTATCCGTATCCATCGTTCCTATATTGTAAATCGTAATAAAATTACTGCTTATACAAAAAACGATGTTGAAATTAATGCTATTGAAATTCCCATAAGTGATAATTATAAAGAAAATATTCTCGATATTTTAAAATAAAAAACTCAGGATATTCTCCTGAGTTTTTTAAATATGTTATAAATTATCCTACTAGTTCTTAGTCATTGTTAAAACCATAGTAGTTTTAAGATCTTGCCCTTGTACTTTCATTGTCATATCAATTTTAGACTCTGAAGGTACTCCAGATTTTTTATCAACTATCATTGTTCCTATGATATCTCCTAATGCCATTCCTTCAACTTTACCCGTTACATCTAACAATACACTTTTACTTGTAATAGATTTCACTTTATAAACAAAGTTAAATTTCATTCCTTTGCTACTTTTAGACATATTCCATGTATCACCTACTGCTACTTCATTCTCAGGATATACTACATTACTAGATTGATTAGCTAAATCACTAGTTCCAGGAATATTAGGTTCTACTTTTGATTCTAATACTTTTCCTAAGTTATTTCCTTTCATAGTTATAACAGCCTGTAACATAGGATCCATTTGAGACTTCATCATTTTACCAGTATCATCTAAATCTTCTGCTTTTTTTGAAGAATCATAAGACATTGGCATACCTTGCTGTATCATATTCATTACCACTTTGGTAATTTTCATCTCACTTGTATACTCAGCATTTGAAACACTTTTTATGTCTTGTTTCATTACAATATTCATATTCATTGACATTACTGTTCCCATATTTTGTGACATTTTCATGTCCATAACATAGCTGTCTCCTTTTTCATAATTTAAACGCAGTAATACTTTCTCTTGCGCTAATGTTATTGTTGATACAAACAATAATAAAGCGATAATTTTTTTAGTCATTTTAATAGTTTTATGTGGTGTACGAATATACATAAATAATATTTTTTTTAAACAAGTATCAAATCGTAAATCATTATTTTTTGATCATTATTTTTAACAGTGTCACAAAAAAAACCATTCAAATTTAAAAAATTCTCAAATAAGCCTTTGATTCTATCTTTTTTTTAGTCACTTTTGACTATTCCTTAATCTATTTTAAATTTTTAAAATGAATACTAATACTAAAACCACAATGCTTTATAATAAAGGTACACTTCAAAACAAAACATTGATTGACCTTTACAAAAGAATGTTATTACCTAGAATGATAGAAGAGAAAATGTTAATTCTTTTACGACAAGGGAAAATATCAAAATGGTTTAGTGGTATTGGGCAAGAAGCCATTTCTGTTGGGGTAACTTATTCTTTAAATAAAGATGAATATATTTTACCTATGCATAGAAATTTAGGTGTTTTCACCACTCGAGATATACCTTTAAATAGATTATTTTCTCAATGGCAAGGTAAAGCAAATGGTTTTACAAAAGGAAGAGATCGAAGTTTTCATTTTGGTACTCAAGAATATAATATTATTGGAATGATTTCTCATTTAGGACCTCAATTAGGAGTTGCTGATGGAATAGCTTTAGCCAATAAACTGAAGAATAACAATCATGCTTGTGCCGTTTTTTGTGGTGATGGAGGTACAAGTGAAGGTGATTTTCATGAAGCTTTAAACGTTGCTTCTGTATGGAGTTTACCCGTTTTATTTTGTATTGAAAATAATGGTTATGGGCTTTCTACTCCTACTTCAGAACAATATAATTGTGAACATATAGCTGATAAAGGTATTGGTTATGGTATGGAATCACATATTATAGATGGTAATAATATTTTAGATGTTTATACTAAAGTTTCTGAATTAGCTGAAAGTATTAGAAATAACCCAAGACCAATTTTATTAGAATTCAAAACTTTTAGAATGCGAGGTCATGAAGAAGCTAGTGGTACCAAATATGTTCCTACAGAATTAATGGACTCATGGGCTGCTAAAGACCCTTTAGATAACTATAGAGAATATTTAATTTCTAATGGAATATTAACTAATTCAATAGATGAAGAATTTAGAAATGAAATAAAAAACAACATCAATGAAAACCTTAAGGCTACTTTTGAAGAAGACGTTATTTCTTCTACAATAGAAAAAGAATTAAATGATGTTTACCAAAAAACTGAATACAAGCATGTTTCTGAAAACTCAGAAACTGAAAACATCCGTTTAATAGACGCCATTTCAAAAGGGTTAAAACAAGCTATGGAACAAAACGACTCCATTGTTGTTATGGGACAAGATGTTGCTGAATATGGTGGTGTTTTTAAAATTACAGAAGGCTTTATTGAGCTTTTTGGTAAAGAGCGAATAAGAAATACTCCTATTTGTGAATCTGCTATAGTCTCTGCTGCATATGGCTTAGCTATTAATGGAATGAAAGCTGTAATGGAAATGCAATTTGCAGATTTTGTTTCTACTGGTTTTAATCCAATAGTAAACTTATTAGCTAAATCTCACTATCGCTGGAATCAAAAAGCAGATGTTGTAATACGAATGCCTTGTGGAGCTGGTGTAGGTGCTGGACCTTTTCATTCACAATCAAATGAAGCTTGGTTTACAAAAACACCTGGTTTAAAGGTTCTTTACCCTGCTTTTCCTTATGATGCAAAAGGTTTATTAACAACTGCTATTAACGATCCAAATCCTGTATTATTTTTTGAACACAAAGGTTTATATAGAACTATTTACCAAGACGTTCCTACTGATTATTACACACTTCCTATTGGCAAAGCTTCTTTATTAAAAGAAGGTAAAGATGTTACTATTATTGCTTTTGGACTTGCAGTACATTGGGCTTTAGAAACATTAAAAAAGGATCAAAATATTTCAGCAGATTTAATTGATTTAAGATCTTTGCAACCATTAGATACTGATACAATTTTTACTTCTGTTAAGAAAACTGGTAAAGTAATTATTCTTCAAGAAGATTCTTTATTTGGAAGTTTATCTGGAGAAATTTCTTCTCTAATTACAGAAAATTGTTTCAAATATTTAGATGCTCCGGTTAAACGTGTTGCTAGTTTAGATACTCCTATTCCTTTTGCTGGAAACCTAGAAAAAGAATACTTACCAAAACATCGATTTGAAAATGAACTTTCAGAATTATTAGCTTATTAAAATTCTTTTTAATAAATAAAAAAAGCTTAGTAATAATTACTAAGCTTTTTTATTATTTCTGAATGAAATATTATAAATCTTGATTCACATCCCAAGACTCTAATATTTCTTTTAATGTTTTTATAAACATACCACCTAAAGCTCCATTAACTACTCTATGATCATAAGAATGTGATACAATCATTTTTTGACGAATACCAATGAAGTCTCCTTCAGGTGTTTCAACTACTGAAGGCATTTTTCTAATTGCTCCAAGTGCTAAAATAGCTACTTGAGGTTGATTAATAATTGGTGTTCCCATAATTGAACCAAAACCACCAACATTAGTTACTGTATAAGTTCCTCCTTGAATTTCATCTGGCTTTAACTTATTCGCTCTTGCTCTATTTGCTAAATCATTAACTTGTTTAGTCATTCCAACTAAATTTAATTGATCTGCATTTTTAATTACTGGTACAATTAAATTTCCATCAGGTAAAGCAGCAGCCATTCCTAAATTAACATTCCCTCTTTTTATAATTTTATCACCATCAACAGCGATATTAATCATAGGATGTTTTTTTATAGTTTGAGCTACAGCCTGCATAAATATTGGAGTAAAGGTTAACTTTTCGCCCTCTCTTTTTAAATAAGCATCTTTAACCTTATTTCTCCATTTTACAATATTGGTAACATCAATTTCAATAAAAGATTGAACATGAGCAGAAGTTTGAACTGAATCAACCATATGTTTAGCAATTAGCTTACCCATACGACTCATTTCAATAATTTGATCCTCTCCACTCATTGTTACTGGAGTAGAAGGAGTTTTCACTTCTTTAACTGCTACTGGTGCAGCTTCTTTATTTTCAACTTTTTTAGGCTGATTTCCTCTATTTTCTAAATAAGACAGTATATCATTCTTTGTAACTCTCCCATCTTTTCCAGAACCGTTAATAGTATCAAGCTCATCGATAAGAATTCCTTCCTTTTGTGCTATATTTTTAACTAAAGGTGAGTAAAAACGGTCACTTGAAGTTGTATCTATTGAAGTTGCAACAACTTCTTTTGCTACTTCTATACTCTTTTCAACTTCAACAACAGCTGCTTTTACATCTTCTTTAACTTCAGAATCAGATTCTCCACCATCTCCTTCTGTTTCTATAATTGCAATTGTTTCTCCAACTTGAACAACTGTATCTTTGTCAAATAAAATCTCAATTAATTTACCTTCAACTTCACTAGGTACTTCACTGTCTACTTTATCGGTAGCTACTTCAACAACGGTGTCATCTATTTCAATCGTTTCTCCTACTTCTTTTACCCAAGAGGTAATAGTTGCTTCGGCAACACTTTCGCCCATTTTAGGCAACTTCAATTCGTATTTAGCCATTGTTTGTCTATTTTGTGGATTGCGAAAGTACTAAAAATCGATGGTTTTTCATCATAAAAAATGCTAAAAAACAATTCTTAAAGATTAATTCATATTACATTATTACCAACAAAACAAACAAATTCAAACATATTCTATCTTCAAACACTTAAAAGAACTACTAAATTTACCATATTCTCAAAATAAAAACAGCTATCGCTTTAATCCTTTATTCGTTTACTTTATGTCGAATTTTATTTTCAATAACATAAAAAACATACTCATTCCGTTTATGATAAAACAACTTTTTATGCTATTATTGATTATTATTACGTTGAATCATACGTAACCTCTCTTCTGCTCTTTCTAATTCTCTTTTAGCTCTTCTTACATTTTCTCTTGCATGTTCCATACCACTAAATCCATTTCTTGATCTTGAATGCTTAGTTATTAACTTTTGTAAATCATTTCCTAAAGCTTTTATTTTCTTATACGAATATTGAGAAACCTCATTTTTGTATAAAAATATTTTCATTGTCTTTTTTCTAAGTGTACATTCAAAAACTAAAGAACCATTACTTTCTTTTGACCAAACATAATTACTTCCCTGTACTTTTAATTTATATCCTTTTAATTTTTCTTTTAAAAGATTTTGAATTTCAATTCTTTTAGATTTTTGAAATTTGGCTGTGAAATCATAAGAATCATCAGAATTAGAAATACTTGTTGAATTACTAATTGTTGTTGTAACATCTGTATGTCTATTTCCTGAATAACTACTATTTGATGGTGTAGGTGGCGTAGGAGGTGTTTGTGCAATTGTTGTAAATACGCTAGTAAACATGAACAAAAAAAATAAATGTGTAATCTTCATAATATGTTATTTTATAATTAATTAGATTACAAATGTAGATAGTGTTTTTAATCAAAAAGAATAAATAGTAACCGTTAACCTATGATTAACCTTAAACAATAGGCGTATTAACTTATCTTGAATTCTAACCCGATTCCTCGAGAACTTTCAATAGAAATATTTGGATCCTCTTTAAAATATTTACGTAGCCTACTTATAAAAACATCCATACTTCTACCAGAGAAAAAATCATCGTTTTTCCAAACAGCATTTAAAATTTCTTCTCTTTTTAAAAGTTGATTTTTGTGATTAAATAAAAACAATATTAATTCAGTTTCTTTTTCTGTTAATTTTTGTAGAGAATCATTAAAAGTTAATTCTAATCTTTGTGTATCAAAAGTATAAGAACCTATAAGGATTTTAGACTCGATATCTTTTTTTACTACTCTAGTATTTGTTCTTTTTAAGATATTGTGCAATCTTAATACTAACTCGTCAGCTTCAAAAGGTTTTACGATATAATCATCTGCCCCTAATTTTAAACCTTTTAGTTTATCTTCTTTCAACTTTCTTGCTGTTAAAAAAACAAAAGGTAACTCTGGAAACAACTTGGTAATATTTTCGGCTAAAGTAAAGCCATCCATTTTAGGCATCATTACATCTAATACACATATATTATAGATATTAGATTTGATATTGTTTAGTGCCTCTTCTCCATCTTTAAACCAAGTAACATAATATCCCGTAATTTCTAAATACTGTTTTAAAATATTTCCAAAATCAATATCATCTTCAACCAATAATACATGGTGCTTATTCTCATCTTTCATTTTTAAACTGGAATTTTAATTGTAAATGTAGTTCCTTTACCCTTTTCACTTTCAACAAGAATAGTTCCTTTATGAGCTTTAATAATTTGATTACTGTAATAAAGCCCTAACCCTAACCCTTTAACATTATGAATTTCATTAGTATCAACTCGATAAAATTTATCAAATAACAATTCTTTATTTTTCTTTGATATTCCAATCCCATTATCAACTATTGAAATACATAAATTCTTATTATTTTCTATCCTGCAACTTACATTAATTTTTGTTCCCCCATATTTAACAGCGTTTTCTAAAATATTAAATAAAGCAGTTGTGACAAAAAACTTATCAAGAGCAATTTTGTTTTTTAAACTACAATCTCTTTCAAAACTAATTTTTTTACTTTCAACTGATAATAAAAAATCATTCAACACTGTATTTAAATACTGATCTATAACTATTGTTTGCTTACTTAAGCTTATTTCATGATAACCTAAGCTATTATTTAACACTTGATCTATTAATTTCTGTAAACGAGTATTTTGCCTCTCAATTGTATTTATTACTGAGTCAATAACTACTGGCTTATTTTTTACTTCTTCTTTTTTTAGCATTTTTGTTGCTAATGATAATGTTGCCAGTGGTGTTTTTAATTCATGAGTTATATTATTTATAAAATCTGTTTTGATATCTGCATTTTTTTTCTGAGTAATCAATGCCTTAATTGAATAATATAATACCCCAATAACCACTAAAAAGATTAACAGTGATAAAATTAATATTAATTTCATTTTCCCTAATACTATCACTTCCCATTTGCCTATGTTTATATAGTCTCTGCTTTCAAAATGAAGTTCATAACTAACACTTAACTGTTTTCCACTTAATTCTCTTGAGAAGGAACGTTCAGTATGCCAATAAGAATTACTTACTTGTAACTCTTTCACGTTTTCGAATTCTGATCCTAACAACTTAAAATCTGGGTTATTTTTTCCTTTAAAAATTGTATCTTTTTTTCTTTCTGTAACTAAAGTGATATTTTTTAAAACTTTATGAAACTTAAGATTATATCCTAATTTTTTTTTCTTTAGTTCTTCATTATATGCTTCTATATACAAAGGGTTTATTGAATCTGTTATTCTTCTTAACTCATTAACAACTTCTTTTTTTGCTAAGTTATTTAGGCTGTATTCATCCAATTTATCCATCAAGAATGTCTTCCATTTTATATTTAATGAATCTAAACCTGGAGTATAATCATCAATTTTAGAGATAGCTTCTTTAGCTTTATTTATAAAATTCTCTTTCTTTAAATCATATGTGTTCTTTATAAGTGTACCTTGAATTACTGATAAAGCAAGTAAACTTATAATTGAAACTATAATTAATCTGGTTATTTTATTTTTCATTTATTATTCAATACATCTGGAATTTTTCACTAATCTTTTATTCGAATATAATGTGTATTCCTTTTTATCTACATCAAAAATATCAATAAACAAATAACTGCATAAATAAAACTTCTTTATTAACCGTTCATTAACCTTACAGCTATTACTAAACAAGGCTTTATGTAAAAATAGATTAAGTATTTACTAAAAAATATAATTCAAAAAAAAACATTAACTATCCCTTTAACCCTCCATTAACCGGTTAACCTGAATAACCTTCACATATTTGCTTCATAATTAAAAGTAATTATTATGAATTTTAAAGTACTCACATTTGTTTTTCTATTATATTCTTTAGGAATATTCGCTCAAAAATCAATAACAACCACTTCTATTTCACAGCATATAAAAATAGATGGCTTATTAAACGAGGATACTTGGAAAACTCACCTAAAAAAAGTTCAATTAAAACAACTAAGTCCTAATAACGGAAATTTACATTCAAATGCTACAAAAATTGCCATTACAAATGATGATTCTTTTTTTTATATCGCTGCGGAATTATCATCTCCATCGATTACCAATATATTAACTTCTAGAGACGATGTAGGCACCTCTGATTACTTTGGGTTTATGATAGATTTATTTGGTGCCAACAGAGAAGCTTGGGCATTTTTAGTAACTCCAGCAAATGTACAAACAGACATCAAACTAACTCCAAATGGAAATTACGGAGAATGGAATGCAGTTTGGGAAAGTGCTGTAAAAATATATGATGATAAATGGACTATAGAACTGAAAATTCCTTTTAATAGTTTACGTTTCCCTAAAAAAGACTTTTCAAACATTACTATTAATTTTGAACGTTTTGATGCAGTTAACAATGAAAATTCTTTTTGGAACTACATTAACCCAAACATTAATGGTCTTTTAAATCAGTTTGGCGGCCTTAAAGGTTTAAAAAATGTAAGTCCTCCTATAAATTTATCATTTAATCCTTTTGTTTCAATGATTAATGAGAAAACTCCTAACAAACAAAATACTAATACTTTTACAGGCGGACTTGATGTAAAGTATGTTCATAACAATGCATATACTATTGATGTTTCTTTAATTCCTGATTTTAGTCAAGCCTTGTCCGATAATCAAGTTTTTAACCTTTCACCTTTCGAAATTAGATTTAATGAAAATAGGCAGTTTTTTGTTGAAGGAGCTGAAATCTTTGATAAAGGAGGCTATTTATATACAAGAAGAATTGGAGGGACTCCTATAAATAAAAACAATTTAAACATTGAAAAGAATGAAGAAATAATAAACAATCCTATATCTTCAAATATCATAAATTTATTAAAATTTACTGGAAAAACTGAAAAAGGGTTATCTATTGGTATATTAAATGGTATTACAAGTAAAAGTGAGGCTACGATTAAGAATACAGTAACAAATGAGACTACGAATATTGAAACCAATCCGTTAACTAACTATAATTCAATTGTAATTGATAAAACTTTAAAAAATAATTCGTTTTTAACTTTTATAAACAATTCAGTAATTAGAAATGGAAATACTTATGATTCAAATTTAAGTGCATTACTATATAGGTGGTTTAATAAAAAAAGGACGTATTCTATGTACTTTAAAAAAGCAATTTCTCAAAAATATTATGCTAATTTAGAGAATCAATTTGGTCATGAATATTATGCTTCAATATCAAAAATAAGTGGAAAATGGACAGGAAACATCTCTTTTTATTTGTTAGATGATACTTTTGATAATAATGACTTTGGATATCTTCCTAGAAACAACCAATTAACATTAAGGTCAAATATTACTTACACTAATAATAATCCTAAAAAAACATTTTCTCAATATCGAATTAATTTACAGCATTCTCGTAGATATTATTATACTTTATTAGAAAATGAACAAACATATTATAAATTAAATACGAGTGCTACTTTTAAAAAAAATAACCATAAAGCCTATGCTGTATTTACCTATGCTGAAAAAGGTAAAAACTTTTACGAACCGCGTGTTAAAGATAGATATTTTAACAAACCTGCTTTTACTGAAACAGTGTTAGAATATCAAACTAATAGAAATAAAAATTTATATTTTGCTGCTTATTTTGTTGCTGTGAATTATTTGAATTCTGATATATACACCAATGAAATTGTAACAGGATATGGGGTAAGATGCCGTTTAGGACAACACTTATTTTTTAAATTAGAACAAGATTTAACAAAAAACCCAAGTAGTGCTGGATACATAACTCAACAAGGAAATGATATTATTTTTGGTAAGCGTAATATTAAAGAACTTACAAACTCATTACAAGTAAATTATGCTATAAATTCTAAACTAAACATATCAACAAGGCTACGTCATTATTGGATTCAAGTAGATTATGATAAACAATTTACATTATTAAACGATGGAAATTTAACTACCAATAATTACACTATTAATCCAAATAACTATGATGAAAACTACAATAACTTTACTATTGATTTTATCGCTAAATGGCAATTTGCTCCTGCTAGTGAAATTAGTTTAGGGTACAAATTAGGTTCAAATTTTTATAATGGTGATGTAAAGTCTTCTTATTTCAGTAATTTAAAATCAACCTTAAAAGAAAACAGTAGTAATACTATGTCATTAAAAATGACTTACTTTTTAGATTTCAATAAAATAAAAGGGAAACTTTTTTAACTAAAGAAGCTCATTAACTATAGCTAATGAGCTTCATGTTTTATTGTATCCATGCTTTTGGAGTTGCTAAAACTGATAACAGTTTAGCCTCTTCTGAATGTTCTTCAGGGTGATGATTATATTTCCATTGAACTACAGGTGGCAAACTCATTAAAATACTTTCTATACGACCATTCGTTTTTAAACCAAACAACGTTCCTCTATCATGTACTAAATTAAATTCAACATAACGTCCTCTTCTTACTTCTTGCCAATCTTTATGTTCTTTTTGATATTCTATATTTTTTCTTTTTTCTACAATAGGCACATATGAATTCAAAAAGCTATTACCTACTTCAGTTACAAACTCATATCTGTCTTGAATAGAAAATTCTTCATTTTCCTTTAAATAGTCAAAAAATAACCCTCCAATTCCTCTTGCTTCATTTCTATGAGCATTCCAAAAATAATTATCACAAGTTTCTTTAAACTTAGGGTAAAAAGATTCATCATACTTATCACAAGCTTCTTTACATACTGAATGAAAATGAACAGCATCTTCATCGAATAAATAATAAGGAGTTAAATCTTGTCCACCTCCAAACCATTGAGTTACTATTTCTCCTTTCGAATCATACATCTCAAAATAACGCCAATTAGCATGAACTGTAGGTACAAATGGATTTATTGGATGTAGTACTAAACTTAAACCACAGGCAAAAAAATTTCCTTCTTCTACTCCAAACTGTTTTCTTAAAACTTCTGGTAATTCACCATGTACGGCAGATATGTTTACACCTCCTTTTTCAAAAACGTTTCCGTTTTCAATTACACGAGTTCTACCTCCACCACCTTCTGCTCTTTTCCATAAATCTTCTTGAAACTTAGCTTTTCCATCTACTTCCTCTAGTTTAGAGGTTATAGTATCTTGTAAGCTTTCTATATATGCGTAAAAAGTATCTTTCATTTTTGTAATCTTAAAAGGCAAAAATAACTATTCTGTTAATTCCTTTACTCTAATTTCTTTAATAGTTTCAGTGGTTGCTGCTGTAACTGATAGTGGTAACACCAATATAACACCAACTATTGGTATTAATAAAAAAAGTATAAACACAATTCCATTACCTATTGCTAGCCCTTTATGTTTTTTTACAAACTCAATACTCTCTTTGTATTTGAAATGACGTTCAAGAGTGTAATCCATATTTCCAAACCCAGCATAATAAGCCTGCATTAAAAACAGAATAACTGTAGAAAATATACCTATTACTGGTATTAGGCTTAATAAAAGAATTGGTATTGTTAATAACAACTCCTTAGTTAAATTTCTTACATTAATTCTTATCCCCCTTACAAGTTGTTCATGAAATGATGTTTTTCTATGAGAATGATTTTTCCCTTTGTAATACTCTTCAATTTTTTCAGAAACAGGACTCATAAATGGTGCTGAAAGTGCCATAACAACATGTTTATACAAAACAAGTCCGACTACTAAAATTAATAATCCACTTAAAAAAGTACTAATAACTTCAAATGCTCCCTTTCCAAATTCCCATTGCCAAATATTAGAAATATAATGTCCTATATTATCTGATAAAGAATAAGCTAAGTAACCAATTAAACTAGCTGTTAAAACACTAATAACTATAGGAATGGTGAAAAACTTCCATAACTTTAGTTTTGAAATTAATTGAAAAGCTCCAAAGTATGCTCTTATTCCTCTAAATATATGTTGAATCATAACCACAATTTATTTTTGATATAAAAATACAAACCTCTTTCTAAAAATAGAAAGAGGTTTGTATTTTTTGTAAAGAATTAACTATTACTGTAAAACAGGCTTAAGAAATTCTTCTAATTGCTTCTCATTTATTTTGTTTACTTCGTCCCATCCCATTTTCTTAGATGGTGATGCAGCTCCCCTTTTAAAGTTAATTATTTGCTTATCTTTTGATATTAAATATGCAGTAGGGTAATCTAATTTATGAATAAATCCATTTATTGTTACTGAAGACTTATCAGAGTTCTCTTCAGCAGAAGCTATTAACTGTATTCTTTTATCTAATTTTTTAGCCATTCTTTCAGCTCCTTTTTTCTGATCCCAAAAAAGCATAACAAACTCCATTTGTCCATTATATTTTTCAACCATTTTATTAAGAGCAGGTATTTCACCCCAACAAGGAGCACACCAAGTTGCTGCAACTATTAATAAAATTGGCTTATCAACTTTATCAGTGCTAATAACTTTTCCATTAATAGTAGTAAAATCGTAATTAGATATGTACTTACCTTTTACACAATTTTCTACAATGTCATTTAGCATAGCTGCATCTTTACTAGGGCTAACTATACAATCATTAACTGCATCTTTATAAAACTCTTTTGCTTGGGAAAAGCTAATTTGAACAGTTAAGGTTAATAATACAAGTAATAATTTCTTCATGATTAATTATTTAAGGGGCTGTAATATATTAAATAATATTTAAATTTTATATTCTTTTACCGCGTCAATAAATGCTTTCGCATTTTCTAACGGAATATTAGGTAAAATTCCATGCCCCAAGTTAACAATATATTTGTCTTTACCAAACTCATTTATCATTTGGTTTACCATTTTTTTTATTTCAGCCGGTGGAGACAGTAATCTAGAGGGATCAAAATTACCTTGCAATGTAATATTTCCACCTGTTAAATAACGAGCATTTCTTGCAGAACATGTCCAATCTACTCCTAGGGCTGATGCGTTTGACTTGGCCATTTTATCTAACGCAAACCAACATCCTTTACCGAAAGCAATCACTGGAGCATCATCTTTTAATGCTTCTATTATTTGATTAATGTACTGCCATGAAAATTCTTGATAATCAGTTGGAGATAACATTCCTCCCCATGAATCAAAAACTTGTACTGCATTTACACCTGCCTTTACCTTTGCTTTTAAATAAGCTATTGTGGTCTCTGTTATCTTAGTAAGCAATTCATGTGCCAAAATTGGTTGCGTAAAACAAAACTCTTTTGCTTTATCAAAGTTTTTAGACCCCTGACCTTGTACCATATAACATAAAATAGTCCATGGAGAGCCTGCAAATCCTATCAAGGGAATTTCGTCGTTTAATTTTTCTTTAGTTGCCTTAATAGCCTCCATAACATACCCTAATTCTTCATTTACATCTGGTACAATTACCTGATCTAAACTTTTTCTATCTCGAATAGGGTTTGGTAAATATGGCCCAAAATCTGGTTTCATTTGAACCTCTACATTCATTGCTTGAGGCACAACTAAAATATCTGAAAATAAGATAGCGGCATCCATTCCGTATCTTCTAATTGGCTGTACTGTTATTTCTGAAGCTAGCTCAGGAGTTCTACAACGTGTAAAGAAATCATACTTTTTTCTAATTTCAATAAACTCTGGTAAATATCTCCCTGCTTGACGCATCATCCATACTGGTGGACGATCCACTGTTTCACCTTTTAAGGCTCTTAAAAATAAATCGTTTTTTATCATTTTATATCTCTACGTCATTACGAATATAATAAAGTATTTTTATTTTTATAAATATACTTTTGTTTGCTTTATTGGTAACAACTGTTTTTTTATTACATTTTTGACACTGCTTCCATTGATTTATCAATGGCTTGAGTTATTTTTTGAATATCTTTTTCTGAAATTGCTGAAGATAAAAACCAAGCTTCAAATTGAGAAGGCGGTAAAAACACTCCATTTTTTATCATCTCCCAGAAGAATACTGCAAACTTTTTAGTATCTGAAGTTTGTGCTTCTTCAAAGTTTGTTACTTTTTTAGAAGAAAAGAATGGATTTATCATAGATCCAAATCTATTTACAGTTATTTCAACACCATATTTCTTTGCTGATTCCAGTAAGAAAACTTCTATAATCTGTGCTATTTCATTAAACTTCTCGTATGGGTTTTGCTTTTTTAACTCTGTTAAAGTTGAAATTCCTGCAGCCATAGCAATTGGATTTCCACTCAAAGTTCCTGCTTGATACATTCCTCCCAGCGGTGCCACCATTTCCATAATTTCATTTCGAGCACCATATGCTCCTACTGGGAAACCTCCTCCTATTACTTTTCCTAAACAAGTGATATCGGCTTCTACATCAAATAACTCTTGTGCTCCTCCGAATTTAGAACGGAAACCAGTCATAACCTCATCAACTATTAATAAAGCTCCTTTACTTTCTAAATATTCTTTTAATTCTTTCAAAAAGTTATTTTGAGGAATTACTACTCCCATATTACCAGCAACAGGTTCTAAAATAACTCCTGCAATATCATCATGAGCTTCAAAATGTGCTTTCACACTTTCGATATCATTATAATTAGCTATTAAAGTATTTTTAACTGCGCCTTCTGGTACACCTTTGCTTCCTGGTAAGCTTAATGTAGCTAAACCTGAACCAGCCGCTACTAGTAAAGCATCTTGATGCCCATGATAACAACCTGAAAATTTTATAATTTTGTCTTTGCCTGTATAAGCTCTTGCTAAACGTATTCCACTTAATACAGCTTCGGTTCCTGAATTTACAAAACGAACTTTATCCATTCCTGGAAAAGCATCACAAACAATTTTAGCTAATTTAATTTCGTTACTTGTTGAAGCCCCAAACGAGTATCCGTTTTTTAATGCCTTTGTTATTGATTTTTGTACTTTTTTATGACGATGCCCTAAAATCATCGGTCCGTATGACAATACTAAATCAACATATGAATTACCATCAACATCTATTATTTTACTTCCTTTTGCTTTTTTAATGAATAAAGGATTTCCTCCTACTGAAGAAAATGCACGAACAGGAGAATTTACAGCTCCTACTAAGTTTTCTAACCCTTTATTATATAATTTTTGTGATTTTTTAAATTTCATATTTAATATTTTAAGTCGTTACTTTAATGAATTCAGTAATCTTTACATAAAGATTACTTCGTCATTCTTCCTAGTATTGACATTATTTTTTCAGTAATAGTCTTGCAGCTTCTTTAGCAAAATAAGTAATAATAATATCAGCCCCTGCTCTTTTCATTGACAGTAAACTTTCCATCATTACTCGTTCACCATCTATCCAGCCTTTTTCAGCAGCTGCTTTTACCATGGCATATTCACCACTTACATTATAGCAAGCAATTGGTCTGTCAAAATTATTCTTTAAATCTCTAATTATATCTAAATACGATAATGCTGGTTTCACCATTAAAATATCAGCTCCTTCTTGATCATCAAAAGTAGCTTCTCGCATTCCTTCATCTCTATTTGAAGGATCCATTTGGTAAGTTCTTCTATCTCCAAATGAAGGACATGAATCTACAGCCTCTCTAAACGGACCATAAAAGGCAGAAGCATATTTTACTGAATATCCCATTATTGGTAAATTTGGGAACCCTGTATTATCTAAAGATTCACGCATCATTGCAATAGTACCATCCATCATTCCAGATGGTGCTACCATATCTGCACCTGCTCTTGCATGAGAAACAGTTTGCTTTGCTAAATTTACTAATGTTGCATCATTATCTACATCATTATTATGAATAACACCACAATGACCATGCGATGTATATTCGCAAAAGCAAACATCAGTAATTACATATAAACTTGGGTAATTCTTTTTGATAAATCGAATAGCTTGTTGCATGATTCCTTCATCGTTCCAAGTTTCTGTTCCTACATCATCTTTCTTTGAAGGTATTCCAAATAATAATACTGCTGGAATATTCAATGTCACTACTTCTTCTAATTCTTTTGAAATAGTATCTAATGAATACCTTTTAATTCCTGGCATTGATGGAATTTCTGTTTCTATACCTGTTCCTTCTTCGATAAATAGAGGATAAATTAAATCATCAACAGATAATTTAGTTTCTCTAACCAATCTTCGAATACCCTCTGTTTTTCTAAGTCTTCTAGTTCTAAACATTAATAAATCTAGTTATAAAGCACAAAAAAGATAAAAGAAGAATACACTCTTTTATCTTTTTTATGCTTTGTTTTATGATTTTTTTGCGAAGTGTAAATTTACAAGTTCTAACACACTTTCTACGGTTGGTAATTTAGCTACTTGTACTTCTTCAAAATATTTTTGTGCTTCTTTAGCTGTAGTTTCACCTATACAAAATGCCACCTTATTAGTTTCATTTTTTTCCATATAGCTCTCAACTGTTGATGGACTATAAAACAATATTCCATTTACTTTATCATCTACTTTAACAGAGCTATAAGTAGTTTTATATGCCTCTACTTCATTTACTTTAATATCATTTGCATTTAAAATAGCTGTTAAGGTATCTAAACGTAAATTACTACAAAAATAAGTTACCTCTTCTAGTTTTAAAAGACCTGCTAAATGTTCAGCTAATTTTTTAGCATTTTTTTCAACATGTGTAACTTTACCTATTCGCTGTTCAATTAGTTTTTTAGTTCTCCTTCCAACACAGTAAATATTTTTAAACTGTAGTTCATCTTTTGTAAAATTGTGTAAAATTGCTTCTACCCCGTTTTTACTTGTTATAACTACATTTTCAATTTCTTTTTTAATTACTTTAGGAGCAATGCGATTAAATCGAATTTTTATAAAATCACTATCCTCAGTACTAACTGTAGTTGGTAATAGTTTTTTTTGTATTTCAGATAGTTTTTTAGTTGAATAAATTGAAAACTCCTTTTCAATTCCTTCATCTTCTAGCATTATTAACTTCCCTCCTTTTTCAATAATATGAGTGGCACAATCTTTTGCTAAAAACTTATGTCTTCCTAATGGAACTTTTTTGCTTATTTCTATTTTCTTACTACCATCTTTACTTAATAAAACTCCTTTAAAGTTTATTTCTTTTTCTACTTCATTTATGTAAGCTAAAGCACCAATAGGCGCAGTACAACCACCTTCTAAACGGTTTAAAAACTCACGCTCAATTGTTGTACAAATCTCGGTATCTCTATCATTAATTTGCTCACAAGCATCTTTTGAAAAAGTATCTTCATCTAAAACAGTAACCATAATAGCACCTTGAGCAGGTGCAGGTACCATCCATGATAAAGAAATAGCACCCTTAGGTCTTTTTCCTATACGCTCTAATCCAGCAGCGGCAAAAACCGCACCGTTCCATTCATTCTCATCTACTTTTTCTAAACGAGTATTTACATTTCCTCTTAAATCAACAACATTATGGGTAGGATAACGATTTAACCATTGTGCTTTTCTTCGTAAACTTCCAGTAGCAATGGTACCTTCTTTTTGCCCCATAAATTCTTCAGTATCTTTTAATACTAAAACATCATTATGGTTTGCACGTTTTAAAACTGCTACTTGTACTATTCCTTCTGGTAAAACAGTAGGTACATCTTTCATTGAATGAACAGCTATATCTATATCTCCATTCAACATCGCTATATCAAGATTTTTTGTAAAAATACCCGTAATACCTAATTCATATAAAGGTTTATCAAGTATGATATCTCCTGTTGATTTAATAGGTACTATTTGGGTTTGGTATCCTAATTCTTCTAACTCTTTTCTTACTTTGTTAGCTTGCCATAAGGCAAGTTCACTTTCTCGTGTACCTATTCTAATTATCTTCTGCATCTACTTGTTGTAAAGTTGTTCCAAAAACCCTTGACATAACTTCAATACTTTGATTAATTGAAGTTTTTTCGTCTTTTAAGTGTTTTACGAATTGTGTAGTTATTTTTTGTATAAATCTTGATGTTATTACTTCTGCTTGGGTTTCATCAAAGCCCTGGATTTTTTTCTTGTGAAAGTTTATTTCATCTTTTTGAATTGATAACAACGATTGTTTTAATGCATTAATCGCAGGTGTAAATCTTCTATGATTTAACCATTCGTTAAACTCTTCTTTATAAACTTCTATGATACTTTCAGCAACAGGAACTTCTTGCTGACGAACAGCTAATGTTTCATCTGTTATTTTTGAAAGTTCATCTACATTAATTAGCGTAACATTATCTAAATTAGAAACTTCCTCAGCTACATTAGCAGGCATTGATAAATCTAAAATCAATAACTTTTTACTTGAAACATGTTCTTTTGTAATAGTAGGCACATCAGCACCTGTAGAAACTACTAATACATCAGTATTACCAACTTCTTCCTTTAAGTTTTCATAATTAGCTTGCCTAATTAAAGGATGTTCTTTAACAAAATTTTCTGTTTTTTGAGTAGTACGGTTAATTAAACTAACTGTTTTATTCCTAGTATACTCTGCTAAGTTTTTACAGGTATGTTTACCCATTTTACCTAAACCAAACACTAAAATATTTTTAGTATTATAATCTGGTAAATTTTTTATTAAATATTGAACAGCAGCATAAGACACTGAAGTCGTACCTGAGCTCAATTTAGTTTCATTTTTAACTCGCTTACTTGCTTGCATTACACAATTTAACAAGCGTTCTAAATATGCATTTGTTGTACCAGCCTCTTTTGCTTGTTTGAATGCCTGTCGTAATTGGCCAACTATTTCATAGTCTCCAAGAATTTGGCTATCCAACCCAGTTCCCATTCTAAACAAATGCTGAATTGCATCTTGGTTTTTATTTACATAAGAAACTTTAGCAAAATCTTCAACTGAACCATTTGAATGCTTACATAGCATACTTATCAATTGAAAAGGATGCTCTGCAAATCCTGTTATTTCAGTTCTGTTACATGTAGAAAGTACGAAAAGTTCACCTAATCCTCTTTCTTTTGCATCTTGCAAAAGAGCCAATTGATTTTCTTTTGACAGTGAAAACTTTCCTCGGGTATTAGCATCTGCTTTTACATAGCTAACGCCGATATTATAAAATTTAGTAGGTCTATTATCTGTATACATTAAAATCTTCTTCCTAAAAACATTCAAAAATATAAAGTTTAGTTCGTTAAAAGTATCGCTAAAAGAACTTTTAATGTCGTTTCGCGATTTTTAAGTATTTATTTCCTTAAACTACCTAAAAATGCTTAATTTTGCAGTAATACCTGCTATTTAGAGCGTTACAATATAGAACCATTCTAAATAGTTTTAATTTAAATAAACTTCTTGCATATGTCAAAAAACGTCGCAGAAAGTACTTTTAGAGAAATTACTCTTGAAAATGGTTTTTTTGTTTTAAAATTTCAAAATAACTCAGACAAAACTGAGCTTTATAAAAGAGATATAGACAATTCTTATATACAGTTACATTATTGTGTAAAAGGCAATTGCAAGTTTCATTTTAACAATAACAACTACACTTTTAATGTACTAGATAAGCATTCAATATTTCTATACAACCCACAACAAAAACTACCTATAAATTTAGAAATTCTACCAAAAACTTCTTTAGTTTCTGTTTTAATATCTATTGAAAAATTTCATTCACTTTTTTCTAAAGAAGCTGGGTATATTCCTTTTTTAAGTGATGACAATAAGAATAAAAAATACTATGATAATACACAAATTAGTACTAACGTACTATTAGTTTTACAGCAAATTTTTGCTGCGAAAAACCACAGCTCAATGAGAGACCTCTATATTAAAGGTAAAACATACGAATTATTGAGCTTACATTTTGATAGTGGAGAGAATAAAGAAGATGAATACTGTCCTTTTTTAGTGGATGATCGTGAAGTACTAAAAATAAGAAAAGCAAAAGACATTATAATTTCTCGAATGAGTGAACCCCCAAGCCTTCAAGAATTATCAAATGAGGTAGGTTTAAACTTAAAGAAACTAAAAGAAGGTTTTAAACAAATATATGGAGATACTGTCTATAGCTTTTTATTCGATTATAAAATGGAACATGCCCGTAAACTATTAGAAAGCAATCAATACAACGTTAACGAAGTTGGTTTACAAGTAGGTTATAGTACGTCTAGTCATTTTATAGCTGCTTTTAAAAAGAAATTTGGTACTACACCAAAACAATATGTAATGAATCAAAATCAAATAAATTAAATTTGTAGCATTGGGTACTTCTAATCAGTTCAATTTAAAAACTCCTTTAGGACATCAGATCACAATAACTGAGTTTCCTTCTGCTAATAGTAATACTATTGTTATTATTTTATCAGCAACAGGTGTACCACAAACTTATTATCATAAGTTCTCATTATTTTTACAATCAAATAACCACACTGTTTACACATTTGATTATAGCGGTATTGGTCAATCTAAAAACAAACCTCTTACTCAATTTGATACTACCGTTTCCAATTGGGCAACTAACGATATCGAAACCGTTTTTCAACATATTAAAAAACAACATCCAACTAAAAACATTAAATGCATAGGGCATAGTTTAGGAGGACAGTTATTAGGTTTAGTTCCCTCTAATAAAATACTGGATACTGTTATATTAGTTGCATCGCAAACAAATCATTATTCTTTTTGGAATAATTTTAATAAAGCAAGAGTCTTTTTTAATTGGTTTGTAATTTTTCCTTTTTTCACTACTTTTTTTAAGTATTTCCCAAGTAAATTTTTTATTAAAATGGAAAATTTACCAAGAAATGTAGCTCGTGAATTTAGTAAGTGGTCTCAACAAAAAAATTATTATTTCGATTTAAAAATGAGTAGTGAACTTTTTCATCACCAAATTTCATCTAAATTAATTGGCTACAGTTGTACAAATGATAAGTTTGCTCCAAAGCGAGCTGTAGATTGGATGATGTTAAAATACAAAAACGCAAAACTTACGCGTAAACATCTACTACCTAATGATTATAATGTACAAAAAATTGGTCACTTTGGTTTTTTTAGATCTCATTTTAAAAACTCTATTTGGCAAGAATTCTTAACAGATTTACAAACATAAATGAAACAACTAACACATTACGATATAAAAAATACTGAGAAAACATTTCCAATTACCATTGTATGTGATGCTATACGTACTCCAGAAAACATTGGCATGTGTTTCAGGATCGCTGAAAGTTTTGGTGTTTCTAAAATTTATTTACACGAGAGCTCTCCTACTTCTGAAAATAGGATTGTGAAAAAAACTGCCAGAAATACAATTGAGCAAATTGATTATGAATCATACTCAGATTTTTCTTCTTTAATTAGTAATTTAAAAAAAGAAGGGAATACTATTGTTGGTATTGAAATTACCGATGAAAGTATAAATATTAGCGATTATGATTTTAAATCTCATGAAAAAATTGTGTTACTTTTGGGTAGCGAAAGACACGGTATTAAAGATATTGATATTGCTGATGCAACAGTAGCTATTCCTATGTATGGAAGAAATTCATCTATGAATGTAATACATAGCTTGTCTATTACTTTATATGAAGTAACCAATCAATTAACAAAAACTACAAACTCATAAACTCAACAAATGAAAGGAGTATTATTAGTAAACTTAGGATCACCAGAAAGTACAGACCCAAAAGATGTAAAAAAATATTTAGGTGAATTTTTAATGGACGAACGTGTTATTGATGTTCCATATTGGTTTCGTTCATTCTTGGTAAAAGGAATTATATTAAATACTAGACCCAAAAAATCAGCTGCTGCATATCAAAAAATATGGTGGAAAGAAGGATCTCCTTTAATTGTTTTATCTGAAAGATTACAAGAAAAGGTTCAAGAAAAAACAACACTTCCAGTTGGTTTAGCAATGCGATATGGGAGTATGTCTATAAAAAAAGGGCTACAAGAACTATATGATAAAGGTGTTAGAGATGTACAGCTAATTCCTCTATACCCACAATTTGCAATGGCAACTACCGAAACTATTGTTGTTTTAGCAGAAGAATTACGTGCTGAATTTTTTCCTGACATGAAAATCACTGATGTTCCTGCTTTTTATCAAAAACCAGAATACATTAAAGCACTTTCTAATAGCATCAAAGAATATTTAGCTGATAAGGATTATGATCATTTATTGTTTTCTTACCATGGTGTACCTGAACGTCATATTAGAAAATCTGACATTACAAAATCTCATTGTAAAATTGATGGTAGCTGTTGTAATAAACCTTCTCCTGCTCATGAATTTTGTTACAGACATCAATGTTTCCAAACTACAAAAAATGTAATTTCAGAATTAGGATTAGATGAAAATACAGTTTCTACATCTTTTCAATCTCGCTTAGGTGTTGATCCTTGGTTACAACCATATACTGACAGAACTATAGTTAAGAAAGCTGAAAAAGATGGTGTCAAAAAATTAGCTATTGTTACTCCTGCATTTGTTTCTGATTGCTTAGAGACTCTAGAAGAAATAGCAATGGAAGGTAAACATGAGTTTTTAGAAGCCGGAGGAGAAGAATTTTATACAGTTCCTTGTATTAACGATAACGATGAATGGGTAGATGTACTTAGTGGCTGGATTAATGATTTTAATAATAATTAATTATGGACTTTTATTACGTAAAAGCATTACATATTATCTTTGTAGTGACTTGGTTTTCGGGACTTTTTTATATTGTTCGTTTATTTATTTACCACACAGAGGCAGAAAAAAAAGAAGAACCTGCAAAAGAAATACTTCAAACCCAATACCAATTAATGGAAAAACGTTTGTGGTACATCATAACATGGCCTTCAGCTATATTGGCCAGTTTTTTTGCTTTTTGGATGCTATACAAAAACCCTAGTTATCTTGAAATGCCTTGGATGCACGTAAAACTTTCGTTTGTATTGGCTTTATATGCTTACCACTGGGGCTGCCAAAGAATATACAAACAATTACAAAAAAATGTAATTAAGCACTCTTCTTTAAAACTAAGAATTTGGAATGAAATAGCAACTATTATTCTATTTGCTGTTGTTTTTTTAGTCGTATTACAAAATGCTATCAACTGGATTTGGGGAGTTATTGGTATTGTTTTAGTATCAGTTTTATTAATGTTAGCTGTTCGTTTATATAAAAAAATTAGAGCTAAAAAAAGTTGGGATAAACACGAGAAAAAACTTATTGAAGAAGATACAGACTTGAATAATGAATCTTAAAAACTAACTTATAATATATAAACTTGTAACTATTTTCCCTTTACAATTATCTAGGGTAATAGATAGCATCTCTTTTTTTTCTTTTATTTTAAAGTTGAAAGGAAATGCTAGTAAATCAACCCCGCTTTTCTTTTTTAAACGAATACCTTGACCTGAAATAATATCTTTATTAGGCTCAAAATTTCCTTTCGGTAAGTGTTCTGTTAAAATAACATATTTATACTTAGTTAATTGTTTAACTACTTTCTGTATTTCACTATTTGATAAATGCTGTAATACTTGCCTAACAATAGCGCAATCTGCATCTGGTAATTCTTCTACAGCAATATCTTTACAGTGAAACTCTAAATTCTCCTGTTTGAATTTTTCTTTATTGTATTTTATAAGATCACCTACTATATCTATAGCAATATACTTTTTAGAGTATTGCACCAATTCTTTACCAACATTAAAATCTCCACACCCTAAATCACATACTATTAAAGGCTTTTCAAAAGATACTAAAAAAAACGCAACCGCTTTTATATAAGGTTGTACTATTACATCTTTATGAGAACCTTCTCCGGAATAAAAATCAGAATCATTACTACCCCATAAATTCATTTCATACACCTGTTCCATTGCCTCTTTTGTAGGCCATGGCATTTTTATTTTTTTACCTTTCTGCATAAAACCAACTTTGAAAACATCAAATTATCACTTTTCTTAATGGTTACTAAAATACTATTTTTACATCTTGCAAAAAGCAATTATATTTCTTAGGTTTGAAACACAAAAAATTGTACGGATAC